>JAEZPL010000008.1 GCA_023413605.1 Pseudomonadota bacterium | reverse complement strand
GAAGCACTTCAAGCCGGAGTTCCGCGTGGCGCTGGATCTGGCTCTGGCCGTCTATGAGGCCGCCCGCGTGGAGTTTTCCGACACGGGCGTCCTGCTCTACCCGTCGCCCCCGCCGGTTGCGGAACGGAAGATTCTGAGTCGGTGATTGCCAAAGCCGCGGGGTGGCGTCGGCGATTGCCAATGAAGCCGCCCCCCGGAACCGGCGATCTGGAGTCGGCGATTGCCAGGAATTTGGAGTCGGCGATTGCCATGCAGCATCGGCCGTGCGCGATCCGGCCCAGTCCCCTTATTGTGCCCGCACGCTTTGAAGGTCGGCGCCGCCTCGTCCGTAGATCTGCATGGGGCGGCAGATATTGTCCATGTTGACGACGATGGCGCCCTGCTGGTTCTGCGGGTACAGCCAAGCCTCGTACTGAGAGACGCTCGCGGACGCGCCGCCCCGGATTTCGTTGTAGCTGGCTCCCCGGAACGCGGAGAGCGGGATGTTCTCGCCGGCCAGCACGGACGCGACCGACTGGTTGCAGGGTCCCCGCAGCAGCCCGTTCACGGCGGTTACCGCTTCGGAACTCGGGGTCGCGGTGCGCGGCGGCGCCAAGCCGGAGCAGCCGGCCAGGATCCCGGCCAAACTCCCAGCCAAGCTCAGGGCACCGGCGCCGGCCGCCAAGGACATTCTCCGACTGGTGCGGCAATGGCGTGCGGCATGAACGGTCATCACGGCCTCCTGGCAGGTTGCTTGCGCAAGCATGGGCGTCCACCGCATGTCGAACCAACCGCCATCAACGAGGTACTCTGGTACGCGGTCCGGCGTCACACCAATGGCGGGCGAAGCCGTTTCATGCGCCGTTCAGGCGAGGTGGGGCGGACACCCCCGGGCCGCCTTGGCAATCACCGACCGTCTCTCAGAACGAGGCATTCGGGCCGGGCATAAAAAAGCGGGGTGCATGGTCCGGCCCCCACACCAATCTGTGGACATTGGAAGGTCGCCTGATGGCAGCCTTCATTGCGGCTGAAGGTTCGGCGGAAGGACCCAAAGCGGATTTCGATCCGCTTAGGACCGCGATGCGGTCCTGGCCGTTCATGCGGCCGAAGCCGGACCCTTCGCGGGAACTTGGTTCCCGCTGGCGGCAGGCGGATGCCAGAGGCATCCGCTGAGAGCCGGCAAGTGAGGCCATATGAATCCAATGCGAATGGCAATTCGCTTTAGCGCCGGAAAACCTTTTCGATTTCCCCCTTCAGGTGGACGGGTAGAATGGGCTTGAACAGGACGCCTGCGGGATGATCCTGTCGGATGCGCTCTATGGTCTCAGGCTCACGCGACCCAGTGATGAAGATGACCGGCGCGCCGACGGTCCGGTGGATCTCGATGGCTGCATCCACACCGTCGGCCTCTCCCTTCAAGCGGACGTCCATGAGGACGAGGGAAGGCCGGTGCTCCTGGGCCAACTCGATGGCTTTCGCCGCCGTGGCGGCCATGCCGCAGACCCGCAGGCCCATTTCGCGGAGCGTGAGCGTCAGGCCCAATGCGATCAGTTGCTCGTCGTCGACGACCAAGACGCACGTGATCTCATCGGTCATGCACGGACCTCCGGCCGGGGCATCCGCACTTCGACCCTGGCTCCTCCAGCGTTGAACACGGTCATTTCCCCCTCCAGTTGAGAAACCAGGGCCTCGACGATCCCCAGGCCTAACCCATGACCAATCCCCAGGGTTCCGGCGTTCCGGTCATAGCCGTTGCCGTCGTCCTGAACAGAGAGCAGCAGTGCGTCGTCGGCGTGATGCTTGAGGCGAACCAGCACGCCTCCCCTGCCGTCGGGAAAGGCGTGTTTCAGAGCATTCTGCACCAGTTCCGTCACGATCAGGCCAAGTGGAATGGCGAAGTCCAGGTCAACCCGCAAGGGATCGGCCTCGACGGAAATCTCCACGCCGTTCCGCTCGGCCCCGCCCGCCGTCTGGAGGCTGGTCCGAAGCTCATCGAGAAACGGCCGGATGTCGAACGTCGCGAGATCGCTCGACGTCATCAATTGCTGATGAACAAGGCCGAGAGCGTTGATGCGGTGGCGCAGGTCGTTCAGGAGTTCCTCAGGCCGCGCCTTGTCCAGGGAGGCGGTTTGGATGGCGATGATGCCGTCGATGACCTGGAGGTTGTTCTTCACCCGGTGGTAGACCTCGCGCAGCAGCAGGTTCCGCTCGTCGAGCGCCCTTCGCAGCCGCTGGTTCGAGGCTTCCAGTTCGATGGTACGCTCGGCGACACGGCATTCGAGGGTCTCGTTGGCCTCGCGCAGCGAGCGGTGGAGCTTGGCAAACTGGCCGAGGAAGAACACCAGAAGCAGGCTGGCAGAGACGAAGCCGCTGACCCGGCTCAAATCCCATCCGACGGTGTAGCGCGCGCCCCCTGCCACCGCGAGCGCGTTGAAGGCCGCAAAGGCAACCAGGGCGATGCCGAGCCAGCCGAACAGGACGTTGCGGCCGCGCGTGACCAGCCAGAGGAGCAGGAAGGCGATCATGGAGAGAACGACAGACGTCCACTGGGCCGCATTGCCCCACGTGGCGAAGACGTTGCCCTGGAGTTCGTGCGGCAGAAAACCCTGTTCCGTTGTGGCCGCCAGCGCAAGCAGGGCCACCAGCGCCAACACGGCTGCCACGGCGGAGGCGATGGAACGGCCGACGTGCCCGGGAGCGATTCGGCGGGTGTCGTTGCGGGCGCCGTAGCGGGCCTCGGCGAGGATCGCGGCCAGGACAAGGAGCGGGAACCCGACGACCCAGAAGATGAACAACCATCCGACCGATTGAAGGGTGCCGATCAGCGGGCGGTCGGGAACCCAGGCCCCGGGGAAGCTGAGCACATGCAGGAGCGCCATCGCCGCGCTGTAGAAGTAGGCGACGGCGAGCAGGAGCAGTGACGCGGACCGGACCGCGCGAAACTGGACGAGCAGCAGGTAACCGGTGCAGAGGTCTGCGATCAGCACCCCGGCGCCAAAGGTGGTCGTGAAGGCTGGAATGACGGGGCCGGGTGTGGCGGCAAACGGCAACACCACGAGCGTTGCGAGGACGTAGGCGACGCACAGGGCCCCAATGGTTCGCCTTGTCGTCGGCGTAGCGCTCTCGCCGACGAAGGTGCCGAGTTGAGTGTGGCCCGTGCTAGCCCCCATCTCCACCCCCTGCAAGCTTCCGGTGAAGATAACGGCTGAGCTATGACTCCGTTTCAGTTTTCCGGTGCAATAATTTCCCAATGGACTCGTACAGGTCGAGAGCAAGGATATCTTTGATGCGCGGCACGCCGTGGGTCAGGCGGAGCATCTCCGCAGAGGTGCGGCCGACCTTCCGTCAGGCTTGGGGGAAATTGTGAAAATCCCGGTATGCATTCAGCCGTTGGCTGAGCATCTCCGGAGACTGTACCCTTCGTTGTGCTCTTGCAGGATGGTGTGGTTTTTTGCTTTCCAAAGATTTTCCCGCCTTGCCATTCGCGTTGGATTCATGCGGTCGGCTTCCTAAGAGGATTGGAATCCTCCTTAACAGAGCCGAAAACGTGGACGCCCGCAGAGTCCAGGAACTCTGCGGGCGTCAACAGATTTGAAGGGCGGGGGCGCATGGCCCCGCCCGTTCCGGTCCGAGCGTGCTGCGTCCGGTCTGAACGTCAGTCCACCTGAACCTTGTCGCCGTTCTTCCAGGCCCAGAAAACGTAGCCCGGCTGCTTCAGGTCGCCCTTGTCGTCGAACTCCAGCTTGCCGACGACGGTTTCGAACGGAGTCGCGCGCAGCGCCTTGGTCACGTCGGCCGGCTTCACGCTGTTGGCCTTCTGGGCGGCCTGGGCGAAGGTCTGCACGGCCGCGTAGGCGAACAGGGTGAAGCCGTCGGTGCGGATGTTCTTGGCCTGCATGGCCTCGACCACCGGCTTGGCGGCGGGGTTGCGCTGCGGGTCGGGCGAGAAGGTGAACAGGGTGCCTTCGGCCGTTTCGCCGGCGATGTTCCAGTAGGACTGCGGCTGGATGCCGTCGGCGCCGATGATCTGGGGGCGGAACTGCTGGTCGGCCGACTGGCGGGCGATCAGGCCCAGCTCCTGGTCGTAGCCGCCATAGTACAGGACGTCCACGCCCTCGGACTTCAGGCGGGTGACCAGCGCCGAATAGTCCTTCTCCCCGGCGTTGATGCTGGTGAAGACGGCCTCGGTGATGCCGGCGGCGTTCAGGCGGCGCTTCACGTCATCGGCGAGGCCCTGGCCGTAGGCCTGCTTGTCGTGGACGATGGCGACCTTCTTGCCCTTGAAGCGGTCGGCGATCAGCTTCGCGGCGACCTCGCCCTGCTGGTCGTCGCGGCCGCAGACGCGGAAGACGTTCTTCAGGCCGCGTTCGGTCAACTGCGGGCTGGTGGCGGTGGGGGAGATCATCAGGATCCCCTCTTCGCCATAGACGTTCGACGCGGCGATGGACGCGCCGGAGCAGATGTGGCCGATCACCACGGCGACATCCTGGGAAACCAGCTTGTTCGCGGCGGCGACGGCCTGCTTGGCGTCGCAAGCATCGTCGGCGACGGTCAGCACCACCTTCTGCCCGAGCAGACCGCCCTTGGCGTTGATGTCGGCCACCGCGGCCTCGACGCCCGCACGGGTCTGCTCGCCATAGGCGGCGGCCGAACCCGTCATGGGGCCGGCAAGCGCGATGGTGATGTCGGCCTGGGCGGCGCCGGCCCACAGGCTGGCCCCAAGGCTGACGGCGGCGACGGACAGTGCCAGCTTCGCGCGGTTCATGGTCGGTGGTCTCCTCTCATAAAGAGAAATATTCTTTCTTTTCGGGGCGGCAGCAAAGCGCGGCCTCGGCGTGAACGCGCAAACAACCAAAGGAATCGAACCCGCGCAACGATCAAACAGATTGGGGCTGACGGTCGCACCGCGCATGGCATGGAAATAGGGCATGGAAATAGGGCATGGAAATAGGGCATGGAATTTGGGCATGGGACATGAAGGCACGCGGGCCGAAATTATGCGGCTCCTATCCGGCCGGTACCGGGGCCGGCACTGGCCGGGCGATGTCCAGCGCGCGGGCCACGGCGCGTTGCAGGTCGTTGGCAACGACGGGCTTGTGCAGAACGTGGAAATTGCCGGCCTCCGCCTCGGCCAGCCGCTCCGGCGCCGTGTCGCCGGTCACCAGGATGGCGGGAATGGCGTGCCCAGCCGCGCGCCGCACCTCGCGGATCACCTCTCTGCCGGTGCTGACGTCGGCCAGGCGATAGTCGGTGACGATGATGTCGGGCGTGCGGCCGGCCGCGATGAAGCCCAGCGCCTCCGCGCAGGATTCGGCGGCGAGCACGGCGTGGCCCCACTGCTCCATCATGATGCGCAGCCCTTCGCGGACAATCGCGTCGTCCTCGACCACCAGCACGGTGGTGCGGACCGCCGGTCCGTCCGGTTCGGCGGGGACGGACGGATCGGCCGATGACGGGACGGCGGATTCCGGCAGGGCCGGAAACGCTGCGGGCGGATGTGCCAGCGGCACCTCCACGCGGAAGACCGATCCCTGGCCGTGAATGGAGCGCAGCGTCACCCGGTGGTCCAGCATCTTGGCCAGCCGGCGCACCACCGCAAGGCCAAGGCCAAGCCCCTGGTCACGGTCGCGGCAGGCGTTTTGGACCTGCACGAACTCCTGGAAAATCTCGTCCTGGCGATCGGCGGGAATGCCGATGCCGGTGTCCCACACCTCGATCCGCAGGCTGTCGCCGCACCGCCGGCAGCCGACCAGGATTCGCCCCTTCTCGGTGTAGCGCAGCGCGTTTTCGACCAGATTCTGAAGGATTCGGCCCAGCAGCATCGGGTCGCTGTCCACATGGGCGGTGCAAGGCATGATGTGCAGGATCAAGCCTTTGCGCACCGCCACGGGCCGGCTGTTGGCGGCGACGCGCTCCAGCAGTTCGTTGACCGGGAACACCGTGCGCGCGGGTTCCACCGCGCCGGCCTCCAGCCGGGACACGTCCAGCAGCCCGTCCAGAAGCATCTTCAGCGCGCCCAGCGCCCGGTCCATGGTGCCCAGCACCTTGCGCGTCGGTTCGTCTGCGGTGCGGGTCGACAGCACCTCCATCAGCAGCAGCAGCGACTGCACGGGCTGGCGCAGGTCGTGGCTGGCGGCCGCCAGGAACCTGGACTTGGCGACGTTCGCCTGGTCCGCCTCGCGCCGGGCTTCGGCCAGTTCGGTCTGGGCGCGCTTGTGTTCCGAGATGTCGCGGATGGTCGCGATCAGGTTGACCAGCCGCCCCGCCTCGTTGAACACCGGCGAGGCGTGAAGCTCCAGCCACGTTTCCTCCGCGCCGTCGCTCCGGCCGAAGGGCCGGAACTCCACGCAGGTATCGCGGCCCGCGTCGATGTGTTCGCGCAGCGTCCGGAGCGTGCCCGCGTCGGGCATCCGGCCGCCCAGTATGTCCAGGACCGGCCGGTCGACGACATCGTCCGGGGGCAGATCCATCAGCCGCTCGAACGACGGGTTGGCATAGACCGCGGGGATGTCGGGCAGCGTGGCGTCGGCGATCAGAATGCCGTCGCCGCTCCAGGCCATGGCGCGGTTGCGGACGCGCAG
The DNA here is from genome assembly GCA_023413605.1 of Pseudomonadota bacterium. Classification (GTDB taxonomy): domain Bacteria; phylum Pseudomonadota; class Alphaproteobacteria; order Azospirillales; family Azospirillaceae; genus Azospirillum. The sequence continues at coordinate 3,037 of JAEZPL010000008.1, read as the reverse complement.
CGCCCGGTCACCGTGGCGGCGGCGTTGCAGCTCGATCAGGAAGGCGGTGGTGAACAGCAGGACCACCGCCGTCATGACGCTGGCCCAGGCGAGGGAAACGAACCTGTTGTGGCGCCAGGGGCCGAACACGGTGTCGGTGGCTTCGCCGACCAGGACCAGCAAGGGATAGTCGGCGGACAGCCGGTAGGCGTAGATGCGTTCCACGCCGTCGATGGGGCTGACGGCGCGGGCGTTTCCGGCCGGGGCCTTGGCGATTTCCGACCAGACCCACGAATTGGCGAAGGTCCGCTCGATGACCTCCTCCTGCACGGCCTGCCGCGCCAGGATGGGGCCGTCGGACCGGGTCAGCGCCACGGTGCTTCCCCGCGGCAGATCCAGCCCGCCGTAGAAGCGGGCCAGCGCTTCGGCCGGGATGTCGGCCACGGCCACGCCGCGGAACCGGCCGTCGAAACTGTCCAGCCGGCGCGACACGGGGATGAACACCTCGCGGGTGCCCGGGCTGACGAAGGGCATGCCGATGACGAAGCCGGAGCGGATGCCCTTGGTGTGGTTGCCTTGCTTGTGCAGGCGGAATTCGTCCTGCTCGGTGACCGCATCGCGGTTCAGCGACCGCCCCAGCCCCATGGTCAGCACGCCGTTCGCGTCGTAGATGCGGATGGACGCGGCCAACCCTTCCTCGAAGGAGCGGCGGGTGGGGACGAGAAGGGGAATGTCCTTTTCGACGTGGGACGCCACGTCGCCCAGCAGGTCGTCCAGCCGGCGGAAGGTGGCGATGGCGTGCTCCTCCACCAGATGCGCCATGACGGCGGTGTGCTGGCGGGTGGTCTGGTCCAGAAAGCGCTCCTCGCGCTCGATGCGGTCGAGCAGCGCCCACCACAGCGCCAGAATGGCGACCGCGACCGCCACGGCGGGAAGAACCAAGCGAGCGTCAACGCCCCTGGGAAAGGTGATCCGCCTTGCCAAATCTGTCCCCGGTTTCTTCCAAATAGTCACAATGCAGCAGAGGATATGCCCTTCGCAATGGACATGCTGCCGCGCCGATAATCCTTGTGGTGGAAGGGTGATGAGGTTTTGCGGGCTTTCCATGCTGCCGGCCCGCGGGTATACCCAACGGCCTGATGAGCTTCGCCCGCGCCATCGCCACCGTCGGCAGCCTGACCCTGCTGAGCCGGCTTGCCGGCTTCGCCCGCGACATTCTGACCGCGGCCGTCCTGGGCGCCGGGCCGGTGGCCGACGCCTTCTTCGTCGCGCTGAAGCTGCCGAACTTCTTCCGCCGCCTGTTCGCGGAAGGCGCCTTCAGCGTCGCCTTCGTGCCGCTTTTCGCGGCGGAGCTTCAGCGCAACGGGCGGGCCGCCGCCGTGGTCTTCGCGGAACAGGCGCTGGCCATCCTGCTGACCATCCTTCTGCCCTTTACCGTGCTGGCCATCGCGGCCATGCCGTGGCTGATGCACGGGCTGGCCCCCGGCTTCTCGGATGAGCCGGCGAAGTTCGCGCTGGCCGTCGACATGGGGCGGCTGACCTTCCCGTACCTGATGCTGGTGTCGCTGGTGGCGCTGCTGGGCGGGATCCTGAACGCGCTGGACCGCTTCGGGCCGTTCGCCGCCGCTCCCATCGCCTTCAACCTGACGCTGATCGCCGCCCTGCTGGTCGCCCCGCGGGCGGGGCTGGAGCCCGGACGGGCCATGGCCGCGGCGGTTACGCTGTCCGGCGTCGTCCAACTGGCGTGGATGGCCTGGGCCTGCCGCGCGGCGGGCGTGACGCTGCGCCTGCACCGGCCGCGCCTGACCGAGGGCATGCGGCGCCTGTTCCGGCTGGTCGGGCCGGGGGCGATCGGCGCCGGGGTCATGCAGATCAACCTGTTCCTGAACGTGGTGCTGGCCTCGCTGCTGCCCTCGGGGGCGGTGTCCTTCCTCTATTACGCCGACCGGCTGAACCAGATGCCGCTGGGCATCATCGGCATCGCCATCGGCACGGCGCTGCTGCCCGTGCTGGCCCGCCACGCCGCGGCCGGCGACGAGCCGATGGTCCGCCACTATCTCAGCCGCGCGCTGGAATTCAGCCTTCTGATGGGCCTGCCGGCGGCGGTGGCGCTGGGCGTGGCCGGCGAGCCGATCGTCGCCGTGCTGTTCCAGCGCGGCGCCTTCGGGCCCGAGGAAGCGCAGGCGACCGCCTGGGCGCTGGCCGCCTACGCCATCGGCATTCCGGCCCACGTCATCGTCAAGGCGTTGAACGCCGCCTTCTTCGCCCGGCAGGACACCGTAACCCCGGTGCGCGTCGCCGTCGTGGTCACCGTCGCCAACGTCGCCCTCGGGCTGGCGCTGATGCCGGTGCTGCAGCATGTCGGCATCGCGCTGGCCACCGGGCTGACGGCGTGGCTGAACCTCGGCCTGCTGGTCGTGGCGCTGCGCAAACGGGGCTTCCTGCAACTGGACGAACGCTTCCGCCGCCGCGCGCCGCGCATCCTGGCCGCCTCGCTCGGCATGGGGGCGGGGCTGTTGCTGGGCGCCTCGCTGCTGGCGCCCTGGCTGGAGGCCGCGTCCACCCTGCCGCGCTTCGGCGCGCTGGCCCTGCTGGTCAGCGGCGGCGTGGTGCTGTTCGGCGGGCTGGCGCAACTGCTGGGCGGGGCCGACCTGGCCGACGTAAAGGCGTTCCTGAAACGCGACTCCACCGAATCGATGCCGCCCGCGACTTGACCCGGTTCGGTTACGGCGCGATAAATCCGGCCTTCCACAAAGTTTCGAGCGAGAGATCCCCCGTGAACCGCATCTTCTCCGGCATGCAGCCGACCCGGCAGCTTCACCTCGGCAACTATCTGGGGGCGCTGCGCAATTGGGTGGAACTGCAGAACACGTACGAATGCATTTTCTGCGTCGTCGACCTGCACGCGCTGACCATCGACCAGGATCCGGAGGTCCTGCGCAACAACATCCGCGAGGTCACGGCCGCCTACATCGCCGCCGGCATCGACCCGGAGAAGAACATCCTCTTCAACCAGTCCTTCGTCTCCGCCCATTCGGAGCTGGCCTGGATCCTGTCC
>JAEZPL010000830.1 GCA_023413605.1 Pseudomonadota bacterium | reverse complement strand
GGCGGCGCTCGCAGTTCTCGTGGATCAGGCGGCCGTAGGCGAACTTCGGGCGCATCTTGTCGTCCAGCTCCGGCAGCTTGCCGAAGGTGACGAAGTGCAGCACGAGCGACAGGAAATTGTACGGGTTCGGCGGGCAGCCGGGGACCGTGACGACCGGCTTGTCCTTGATGATCTCGCTGAGGCCGACGGCCCCGGTGGGGTTCACGCCGGTGGACGGCCAGCCGCCCCAGGACGCGCAGGAGCCGATGGAGATCACCGCCGCCGCACCCTTGGCGCATTCCAGAACCGCGTCCTTGAAGGTCTTGCCGGCGACCATGCAGTAGACGCCGTCGTCCTTCGTCGGGACGGCGCCGTCGGTGACCATCAGGTACTTGCCCCAGTTGGCCTTCATGGCCTGCTGCTTCCAGTTCTCGGCCTGGTGGCCGGACCCGGTCATCAGCGTCTCGTTGTAGTCGAGCGAGATGGTTTCGAGGATCAGCGTCTCCAGCGACGGATGGTGCGTGCGCAGCAGCGTCTCGGTGCAGCCGGTGCAGGCCTGGCCGGACAGCCAGATCACCGTCGGTCGCGGGGCCGCGACGGCGGCGTTGGCGATCTTCACGCCGAAGGCGGGGGACAACCCGAGGGTCGCGGCCACGCCGGTGCAGTATGTCAGGAATTCCCGGCGTGACATGCCGGCGAGCGCACCCTCGTACTCGTCGAGATTGCCGATCTGCTCGGCGTCGAGATCCACGTGACCGTCGGGCATGTTTCCCCCCAAGACCCCATCTGTTGGTCCGCTTTGACGGACCGCTTGCAACGCAGGCCGTCCGTTGCCGGACGCCGGATGCGCAACACGCCACGACGCGCCGCAGCGGGGCCACGGCACGGAATTATCCCCATAGATCATATGGGTATTAGGACGCGAAGCGCTCCGCGCCATTGCACCAGTTGTGACAAGGCGGGGGCATTGATCTACATCAAAGGGGGTATAGGCCGCGCAAGCTTCGAACTTGGCGAACGCCGCAAGCGCAATGTTGCGTCTGCGAAGGTGTGCGGCGCGGTGCGGAGGACGTGAGTGCGGTGTATTGCCGCGGGGAAAACCCCTCTCCCGCCCCCGGCGGGAGAGGGGAAACAGGCGATCAGACCGCCTTCAGCTGGCGGGTGAAGTCATCGACGTCGGATTGCAGCGTGCGGGCGTGGACGGACAGGCCCTGGGCCGCGCCGAGCAGGTCGCCCGCGGCCTCGCCCGTGCGGTGGGCGGCGGCGGACACGCCGGAGATGGTCGTGGAGACCTCCTGCGTGCCGACGGCCGCTTCCTGCACGTTGCGGGTGATCTCGCGGGTGGCGGAACCCTGCTGCTCCACCGCGGCGGCCACGCTGGCGCTGATGCCGTTGATCCGCTCGATGGTGCCGACGATGCCGCTGATGGCGCCGACGGCCTGCTGGGTTTCCGCCTGGATCGCCCCGACCTGGGCCTGGATGTCCTCGGTCGCCTTGGCGGTCTGGTTGGCGAGGTTCTTCACCTCGCTGGCAACCACGGCGAATCCCTTGCCGGCCTCGCCCGCGCGGGCGGCCTCGATGGTCGCGTTCAGCGCCAGCAGGTTGGTCTGGCTGGCGATCTCCGTGATCAGGTTGACCACCGCGCCGATCTTTTCGGCCGCCTGGGCCAGCCCCTGGATCGTGGTGTTGGTGCGCTGCGCCTCGTGCTCCGCCTCGCTGGCGATGCGCGCGGCCTCGCCGATGCGGTCGCTGATCGCGCCGATGGAGGAGGAGAGCTGGTCCGTGGCCGCCGCCACGACCTGCACGTTGCCGGTCGCCTGCTCCGCCGCCGCGGCGACGGTGGAGGACCGGCGGGACGCATCCTCCGCCGCGTGGGTCAGCGATTCGGCGTTGGAGCGGATGCCGTCGGCCTCTCCGTTCAGGGTGCGGCACAGGGTGGCGACCTTGTCGGTGAAGGCGCGGGTGATCGACTCCAGCCGTTCCTGGCGCTGGCGGCGGACGGCGGTGTCCTGCCGTTCCTGCTCCGCGAGGTCGCGGGCGCGCTGGAGGCCGTCGCGGAACACCACCACGGCGCGCGCCATGTCGCCGATCTCGTCGGTCGTCTCGGTGCCGGGCACCGACGCCGCGGTGTTGCCGGAGGCGATGTCTTTCATCACCGTGGTCATGCGCAGGATCGGCCGGGCGATCATGCCCCGCGCCACCACGACCGCCAGCAGCAGGCCGAACAGCACGCCGCCGATGCCGACGGCCAGCATGATGACCGTCCAGCGGGTCTGCGCCGCCACCAGTTCGTCGTGCAGCCGGCCGATCAGGGTCTTCTGTTCGCCGCTCAACCCTTCCAGGGCCGTGTTCAGGGACTGGCGGTTGGTGCGGTTCGCGTCGTTGTCGCCGTAAAGGCGGCCTTCGGGAGCGCCCTTGTCGCGGGCGATGCGGACCAGTTCGGTGCGGAAGCGGATGAACTCCTCCGTCTTGGCGACGACCGGGTCCAGCGTTGCGCGGCCTTCCGGTGGCGTCAGGGCCTTCAACTCGCCCAGGCGGTCGCCGAGCACCTTCAGGTTGGCGAGCAGCGGCTTGCCGAACTTCTCCACCTCCGCCGCGTCCTTGGACATGTAGACGCCGCGCGAATCCATGACGACCGCCAGCACGAGACCGTTGATCCGTTCGCCCAGGAACTGGCGGGCGGCGGTCTGTTCGATGGCATCGGATTTCGCCGACAGGTCGCGCATGGCGACAAGCCCCAGCAGGCCCGTGACGGCGGCCACGGCCACCTGAAGCCCGACCAGCAGATAGACTTTGGGCCCGATTCTGAGGCTTTGCAGAATGTTCATCATCGTTGGACGTCCCCCAAGGCGGCGCTCTTTCGTCGCCATTGACGGAACAATAATGAACGCTTCCTTCGTTGCTGAAATGTTAAACGGTTCCATGACACGTTGCCGCTGACGCGTGGGGCAGGTTTCGTGTCATTGCATATGGTATTGACAGCGAACAATCAGCATAATGATCTGTTGCGCGGCGCATGGCGCTCTCGGACGGTGCTGGAATAAACCGCCCCGCGGGCCGTTCATAGGGGTGGACACACACCGCATCCCGACCCCACCGGTGCACCATGATCACCGCCCTGCCGCTTCACCGGATTCTTCCGGCCGTTCTTCTGCCCGCCGCCCTTCTGGCGCTGTCGGCCTGCAACGTCAGCGGCCTTCAGATCTCCTCCGGCGGCTACGAGCCTTATGGTTCCTACGGTTCCAGCTATGGGTACGGCTATGGCTACGGCGCGCCCGCCTACGAGTATGGCTACGGCGTGCCGGCCTACCGGGTCGCCCCGCGCACCTACTGGGGGTATCCGGACTACCGGTCGCCGGGCCGCTACGGGTGGGGCTCGCACCGCGCGCACCGCTCATACGCGAACAACGGGCGGTGCGACGATCCCCGCTATGAAACCTCCAACGGCGGACGCGCCGCCCCCGGCACGGACGAGCGCGACTGCCGGAAGTATGGGGACGGGCGGAAGTGATTTTCACGATGCGGAAAAAGTCGGGCGGGGAAGGTCGGAAAAATTGGCGGGGATCATGGCGGAAAAATTCTCGCCCTGGGACGAGCCACGGGGGGTAGGGTAGGGGTCCGTTCCCGACAACGACCGACGGTTCCATGCGCCCGGCCGCCCTTCTCGCTCCGCTCACCCTGCTGACCCTTGCCGCCGCTCCCGCCATTGCCGCGACCGCGCCGAGCTTCGATTGCGCGCGGGCGTCGCAGCCCGTGGAGAAGGCCGTCTGCGCCGACGAGGCGCTGGCCGCCATGGACCGGCTGCTCGACCGCGCCTACAAGCTGGCGCTCGACGGCGTGCCGGCGGAGCAGGCCTCGTCGCTGAAGGGCGATCAGGTGCGCTGGCTGCTGGAGCGTGCCCGCGCCTACAAGGCGGCGAACGAGGATCGCGGGACGCTGGCGTCGCTGTACGACCAGCGGCTGCGCGCGGTGATTGCCAAGGCCGGGCCGCGCATCCTGCCGACGGCGCTGGCGCGCGCCCAGGCCATTGACCCGCTGGCCAACGCCGGCCCCGCGGCGGAGGAGGAAGCGGCCTTCGTCGCCTATGTCCTGGTCGGCCTGTTCCCCAGCCCGCCGGCCCCCGGCGCGGGGGGCGAGGCGGAGGTGATGTCGCCCTACGAGCGCTACGCCGGCTTCAGCTACGCGGCCCCGCTGCCGGACGGGCGGCTGTTCGTGGCGGTGGCCGAGGACTGCGGCGCCTACCAGTGCTCCTACGCGCCCTTCCTGGTGGACAAGGCCAAGGGAACCGCCGCGCGCCTGGGGGTGGAGGCCGTGGAGAAGGGGCAGCGCCGGGTGGATCCGCAGGCCGTCCCGCTCGGCATCCCGTCCGTCCGGGGCGAGGTGGTGGAACTGTTCGAACTGGCGCGGGGGTCGGGCGACTGTGGGGTGAAATGGCGCTACCGCGTTGAGGGCACCACCCTGGCGCTGGCCGAATCCGTCGAGAAACCGGCCTGCGACGGCAAGGACTGGAGCCAGGCGGTCACCCGGAGTTACGGAAAGTCCAATTGAACGCGGCGTCGCCGCCCTCCACCTACGGATCCGAGGTGGCGAGGCGAGGAGGGTGGCGCGATGGCGGTCAGCCGTGACGATCTGAAAAAGCGCATCGGTCAGGCGTTGGGCGAAACCAGGGCCGATCTGGTCATCAAGAACACCCGGTTCCTGAACGTCGTGACCGGCGAAACGGCGCAGGGCGACGTCGCCGTCTGCGGCGACCGCATCGTCGGCACCTATGAGTCCTACGATGGGGTGGAGGAGATCGACGGGCGGAACCTGACGGTCGTGCCGGGCTTCATCGACACGCACGTCCATTGCGAATCCACCTGCGTCACGCCGCTGGAGTTCGACCGCTGCGTCCTGCCGCGCGGCACCACCACGGCCATCTGCGACCCGCACGAGATCTGCAACGTGCTGGGCGAAAAGGGCCTGCGCTATTTCCTGGACTGCGCGGAAGGCACGACGATGGACCTGCGCGTGCAGCTGTCCTCCTGCGTGCCGGCGACGGAGCTGGAGACCTCCGGCGCGCGGCTGGAGGCGCCGGACCTCGTCCGCCACAAGGACCACCCGAAGGTGCTGGGGCTGGCGGAGTTCATGAACTTCCCCGGCGTGTTCCACAAGATCGACAGCGTGCTGGACAAGCTGGCCGCCTTCGACGGGCGGCACATCGACGGGCACGCCCCGCTGCTGAGCGGGCGGGAGCTGAACGCCTACCTTTCCTGCGGCATCCGCAACTGCCACGAGACGACCAGCGCGCCCGAGGCGATGGAGAAGCTGCGCAAGGGCATGCAGGTGCTGATCCGCGACGGGTCGGTGTCGAAGGACGTGCACGCGCTCGCCCCGGTGATCCAGCCGGAAACGTCCCCCTTCCTCGGCTTCTGCACCGACGACCGCAACCCCCTCGACATCGCCGAGGAGGGGCATATGGACCACCTGATCCGCACCGCCATCGGGCTGGGCGCGCCGGTGGCGCACGTGTACCGCGCGGCCACATGGTCGGCGGCGCGCAGCTTCGGCCTGTTCGATCGCGGGCTGGTGGCGCCGGGGCAGCGCGCCGACCTCGTGCTGCTGGACGACCTGGAAACCTGTGCGGTCAACCGCGTGATCCACGGCGGCCGGGTGGTGACTCCGGAAAGCTTCGCCGGCCGCCCGGCGATCAGCCCGGTGGGACTGCGCTCCGTCAAGCTGCATCCGGTGGCGGCGGAGGACTTCGCGGTGCCGGCCGGCGGCTCCGTCCAGTCGGTGATCGGGGTGCTGCCGGGCAAGATCATCACCGCGCACCTGCGGCTGGAGGTGCCGGCGAAGGACGGGCATCTCGTCGCCGATCCGGAGCGCGACATCCTGAAGATCTGCGTCTTCGCCCGCCACGGCACCAACCAGAACATCGGCCGGGGCTTCGCCCAGGGATTCCAGTTCAAGGAGGGGGCGCAGGCCTCCTCCGTCGGGCCCGACAGCCACAACATCTGCGTGGTGGGGGCGAGCGACGAGGACATGGCCATCGCCGTCAACCGCCTGATCGAGCTGCAAGGCGGCTTCGTCGCCGTGCGCAACGGCACGGTGGTGGGCGAACTGGCCCTGCCGCTGGCCGGGCTGATGAGCCTGGAGCCGTTCGAGACGGTGGAGCGCCACCTGCGCAGCCTGCGCGCGTCGGTCCGCGACATGGGCTGCCCGCTGGCCGAGCCCTTCCTGCAGCTGGCCTTCCTGCCGCTGCCGGTGATCCCGCACCTGAAGATCACCGACCGCGGGCTGGTGGACGTGGACCGGTTCGAACTGATCGCGGCGTGAGGCGCCTGGAGGGCGCTTACGCCTGCGCCGAATGGCGCTCACGCCTGCGCCGAATGGCGCCTATGCCTGCTTGGCGTCGATGATGCCGCGGCGGATGGCGCGGGTCTTGGTGAAGTGGTCCTGAAGCTGCTCGCCCTCGCCCCAGCGGATGGCGCGCTGAAGGGCGGTCAGGTCCTCCGTGAAGCGCTGGAGGATTTCCAGAACCGCTTCGCGGTTGTTCAGGAACACGTCGCGCCACATCACCGGGTCGCTGGCGGCGATGCGGGTGAAGTCGCGGAAGCCGCCGGCCGAGAACTTGATGACCTCGGACTTGGTGTCGTCCTCCAGGTCGGACGCGGTGCCGACGATGGTGTAGGCGATCAGGTGCGGCAGGTGCGAGGTGATGGCCAGCACGCGGTCGTGGTGGTTGGCGTCCATCAGCTCGACCGTGGAGCCGACGCGGCGCCACATCTCCACGACCTTCTCCACCGCCTCCTCACGGGCGCCGGACGGCGGGGTGACGATGCACCAGCGGCCCTGGAACAGGGTGGCGAAGCCGGCCTCGGGGCCGGAATGCTCCGTGCCGGCGACGGGGTGGCCGGGGATCAGGTGCACGCCCTCGGGGATGTGCGGCCCGACGTCGCGCAGCACCGCCTGCTTCACCGAGCCGACGTCGGTCACGATCATGCCGGGGCGCAGCAGCGGCCCGATGCGCTCCCCCACCTCGGCGAAGGCGCCCACGGGGGTGGCGAGGATCACGAGGTCCGCCCCGTCCAGGGCGACCGCCAGATCGGGCGTCGCCTGCTCCACGATGCCCAGTTCCAGCGCCTTGGCGCAGACCTCGGGGCTGCGGTCGCCGCACACGACGTGCCGCGCCACCCCATACTCCCGCAGCGCCCGCGCCAGGGAGGAACCGATCAGGCCGATGCCGAGGATGGCGACGCGGTCGAACAGGGGGGCGGCCGCGGGAGAGGCGTTGTCGCTCATGATGGGGGTACCGTACCGGCTGCGGGATGGTTGCAGAACGCCCCGCTATAAAGCACCAAGCCGCCCCCCGACCAAGTGAAAATGACCGGGGTCCAAAAAGCGAAGGGGCCGGCGCGAGGCCGACCCCTTCGTCTCGAATCCGGGTCGCGCTGTTTACGCCGCCAGGAAGTCCTTCAGCGCGGCCACGACCTCGCGCATTTCGGCCTCGTTGCCGATGGTCACGCGCAGGCAGCTGGGCAGGCCGTAGGAGGGCATCTGGCGGACCAGGATGCCGCGGCCCTTCAGGAACTGGCGGGCCGCCTCGGCGTCGTCCTTGCCGGGCTTCTGGCCGGCGAAGTCCACCAGGATGAAGTTGGTCACGCTGGGGTGGGTCTTCAGGCCGAGGGCCGCGACCTCGGCGGCGAACCACTCCCGCCACTGGGTGTTGTGGGCGCGGGAGCGCTCCAGGAACTCCGTGTCCTCCAGCGCCGCGACGCCGGCCGCCTGGGCCGCCGAGGAGACGTTGAAGGGGCCGCGCACGCGGTTCAGCACGTCGGCGATGCCCGCCGGGCAGTAGGCCCAGCCGAGACGCAGGGAGCCGAGCGCGAAGATCTTCGAGAAGGTGCGGGTCATCACCACGTTCGGGTGACGGTCCACCAGTTCCTGCCCCGCCGAATAGTCGTTGCCGCCCATGTACTCGGCGTAGGCCGCGTCGATCACCAGGACCACGTTCGACGGCAGGCCGGCATGCAGGCGGGCCATCTCGTCGGCGGAGATGTAGGTGCCGGTCGGGTTGTTCGGGTTGGCGACGAAGACCAGCTTGGTGCGCGGCGTGACATGGGCGAGCAGCGCGTCCACGTCGGTGGTCAGGTTCGTTTCCGGCGCCTGCACCGGGGTGGCGCCGACCGACTTGGCGCCGATCGGGTACATCAGGAAGCCGTGCTGTGAGTACAGCACCTCGTCCCCCGGTCCCGCGTAGGCGCGGATCAGCAGGCTGATCAGCTCGTCGGAGCCGGCGCCGCAGACGATCCGCTCCGCGTCCAGGCCGAAGCGCTCCGCGATGGTCTTCCGCAGCTGGGCCGAACCGCCGTCCGGGTAGCGGTGCAGCTCCCCGGCGGCGCGCTGGTACGCCTCCACGGCGCGGGGGCTGGGGCCGAGCGCGCCTTCGTTGGAGGCGAGGCGGATGTGCCCCGCGTGCTCACCGCCGACATAAGGAGCGATATCGAGAATCCCCGGGCGAGGAACCGGGCCGTTCGACTGGGTCATGTCGGATCTCAGACCTTGCGGGCGTCGTGGGAGAGATGGAGCGGGAC
>JAEZPL010000826.1 GCA_023413605.1 Pseudomonadota bacterium | reverse complement strand
GAGGTACCGAACGTGAAATCCCGCGCCGGCACACACCGGCGGGACAAGCCGCCGGCTTGGCGTCTGGTAAGTTTCCGTAAGATACCTGCGCGGCCTCTTCGGGTCGGCGACAGTGTGCGGCTTAAGGCAACGCTGTTCAAAGGGGGCGGGTCATGTCCCGAGCCAAGTCGCGAGCCAAGTCCCGAGCCGGGTCCTGCGACGCGGGTGCGGTGGTTGCGCGTGTTCTGAGGGGCCTGGGATTGGCGGCGGTGATGGCCGCCGGACTTGCCGCGTCAGGTTCCATCGCGGGTGCCGCCGCTGCGGAGATGTCGGAGATCGACGAGCGGAATCCGGAGGTTTTCAACCTCTTCGACGAAAACCGCGACGGTTTCATCTCGATGGCGGAGTTTCAGAACAACAAGCTTCTTGTGTTCTACGTCTGGGACCGCAACAGGGACATGGTTCTGACCATCGGCGAGACGCCGTTGCGGCCGGAGGTTTTCGCCCGCGCGGCCGGCCCGGACGGCAAGATCGATCCCCTGGAATTCGTCGAGGTCATCAACGAGTCGTTCGCCATCGCCGACACCAACCACGACAGCAAACTCGACCGGGGGGAGTTCATGGCCTTCCGGCGGCAGATCCGGCGCTGAGCGGCGCGTGATTTCCGGGCGGCGAAGGCAGAACAGACGAATCAGAGGCCGGGGGCACCCAGCGAGGCCGGCATGGGCAGCAGGACGGGCAGCAGGACAAGGCGTTGCGTGTTCGCCTGTGCGCAGGCGGCGCTGATCGTCGCCGCGCCCGCGGCCATGGCCCAGAGCCCATCCGCGGCGCCGTCCGCTCCGGTGGCCGCCCCAACCGCAGCCCCAACCGCAGAGGCACCGCCGGAACGGGTGCGGCAACTGCTCGACCTTCTGGCAGACCCCACCGTGCAGGCCTGGATCGACGCCCGCCGCCTCCCATCACCCGCCGCCCCAACACCCGCAACCGCCGCGCCATCCGCCGCGCCGGCCCTGCCGGCGATGGCGCAGCATGTGGAGGACACGCTGTGGACCGGCATCGCCGCGCGCATCTCCTTCGTCCGGCAGCATCTTGAGGCGCTGGTCCGGGCCATTCCCAATGTTCCGGCGGATCTGGCCGGGGCCTGGGCCATCCTGCAACTCGAACTTCAGCAGCGTGGCCTGCTGAACGTGCTGCTGCTGGTGGCCAGCTTCCTGGCGCTGGGAATCGGGGCGGAACTGCTGTTCTGGCGGGCGACCAAATCCGTCCGCCAATGGGTGATCGACAGCCCGCTCGACACCGTCGGCCAGCGCCTGCGCGCCATCGGGGTGCGCTTCGCCTTCAGCCTCGGCGTCCTCGCCGCCTTCGCGTTCGGCAGCATCGGGGCCTTCCTGATCTTCGACTGGCCGGTCCTTCTGAAGGAAATCGTGCTGGGTTACCTGACGGTCTTCGTCATCGCGCGGCTGGGCATGGTGCTGTGCCGGTTCCTGCTGGCCCCGGGGGCCGAGCGGTTCCGCATCCTCCCCATGCCGACGGTCAACGCGTGGTTCTGGTACCGGCGGGTGCCGCTGGCCATCGCCTGGTTCGCCTTCGGCTGGGTGACCGTGGACGTGCTGCGGACGCTGAACTTTCCCGTGATCGACCGCCAGCTGGTGGCGTACGCGCTGGGGTTGGGCCTGCTGGCCATCGGTCTGGAGATCGCCTGGAGACGGCCGCGCGCCGTTCCCGACGCGGCGGACCATGGCCTCACCGTCCAACGCTGGCTGCTGTCGGTCTACATGGTCGTCCTGTGGGGGCTGTGGGTCGCGCGCTTTCCCGGCCTGTTCGGGATCGCGGTCATCGCTCTGGTGCTGCCGGCGGCCATCGCCATGACCCAGCGCGCGGTGGCCCATGTCCTCAGCCCTCCGGGTGATTCGTCCGTCCAGGCGCCGACCGTCACCTCCGTCTATGTGGATCGGGGCGTGCGCGCGGTGCTGATCATCGGCGCCATGCTGGCGCTGGCCTGGGCGATGGGCATCGACCTGATCGCCCTGTCCGGCCGGGACACGGCCATCACCCGCGTGATGCGGGGCCTGATCAACGCGGTGCTGATCCTGCTGGCGGCCGATTTGGCCTGGGGCCTGTTCTGCGCGGTGGTCGACCGCCGCCTGATGCGGGCGCAGCACGACGACGACGCGATCAAGGCGGAGGAAACGCGCCAGAACGCTCGGTTGCGCACGCTGCTGCCCATCCTGCGCAACATCGTGCTGATCGCGCTGCTGGTGATCGCCGGGCTGATGGTGCTGTCGGAACTGGGCATCGAGATCGGGCCGCTGGTCGCCGGGGCCGGCGTGGTCGGCGTGGCCGTGGGCTTCGGCGCCCAGACGCTGGTGAAGGACATCATCAGCGGAATCTTCTACCTGCTGGACGACGCCTTCCGCGTGGGCGAATACATCCAGAGCGGCAATTACCGCGGCACCGTGGAATCCTTCAGCCTGCGCTCGGTCAAGCTGCGGCACCATCGCGGGCCGCTCTACACCATTCCCTTCGGCTCGCTCGGCGCCGTCCAGAACATGAGCCGCGACTGGGTCATCGACAAGATGACCATCAACGTCACCTACGACACCGACCTGGAGCTTGTGAAGAAGATCGTGAAGCAGGTCGGCAAGACGCTGGCCGACGACCCGGAATTCGCGCCGCACATCCTGGAGACGCTGAAGATGCAGGGCGTGGAGCAGTTCGGCGATTTCGCCATCGGCATCCGCATGAAGATCATGACGAAGCCCGGCGAGCAGTTCGTCATCCGGCGGCGCGCCTACGCCCTGCTGAAGAAGCAGTTCGACGCGAACGGCATCCAGTTCGCCCTGCCGACGGTGCACGTGGCGGGCGGTGCGGCCAACGGTCCCGCGGGCGAGATAGCCGTGGCCCAGGCGGGCCTGAGCCTCGTGTCCCCGCCCCCGCCGGCCTGATTCTCTATCGCTGTCTCCTGTTGACGGTCATAGTGGCTTCACCGACCGGAACATGGGAACAGCCTTGCAATGATCTCCGACGACACCGTTCCGGATTGCGAAAGCTGCGGCGCCTGCTGCGCCTATTCGTGGGAATGGCCGACCTTCATCGGCGACCGCGACGGGGAGGACATCGCGCCCCATTTCGTGGAGGACGGGCGCATGCGCTGCGACGGCAACCGCTGTTCCGCGCTGGCCGGGTCCATCGGGTCCTCGGTCTACTGCCGCGTCTATGACGATCGCCCGCTGGTGTGCCGCGAATTCACCGCAGGCAGCCAGGCCTGCCACGCCGTGCGCGCCCATTTCGGGCTGGAGGAGGGCGAGCCGGAGGCCGGCATTCTGGAGGACGAGACGCTCTACCGATCCTGAGCACCGGTCGAGGACGCAGCGCAGCATAAAAACCGGAACCGGCATCCGGTTGTTCTGTTGAACGCAGAATCCGGCGCCGTTGCTTTTCCGGGCCGGCATGGCCCGGCGCCGTGGCGGGCTCCCGCGCCGATCCCGCCCCCATTCGGTCCTGCCCCGCACGCGTGGGCGGCCGAACCGACTCATCTCCAAAGCGACTGAGGAGCACGAGGTATGGTTATCAAGGATGGCGTGTACACCACGCCGCACGCAGCCGCTTCCGATGACGTCGGTGTGGAAGTCCGCCCCGGCGTTCATCGGCGGGTGTCCTGGAGCGCGGTTTTCGCGGGCGTGGTCCTGGCCCTGGCGATCCAGCTGCTGCTGAGCATGCTGGGCTTCGGCGTCGGCATGACGACCATCGACCCCGCCGCGGGGCGTGAAGGGCTGCCGCAGGCCGGCAATCTGGGCATCGGCGCCGGAGCGTGGTGGACCATCAGCTACATGATCGCGCTGGGCATCGGCGGCTATGTGGCGGCCCGGCTGGCCGGCGTGGTCGTCCGCGCCGACGGGTTGATCCACGGGCTGCTCACCTGGGCCTTCGCGTTGCTGATCAGCGCCTATCTGGTCACCACCACGCTGGGCAGCGTCACGGGCGGGGCGATGAACGCGCTGGGCAGCGTGACCTCCGGCGTGTCGCAGACGGTGCAGCAGGCGGCGCCGGAGGTGGCGCGCGCCACCGGCGTATCCCCCGACGACCTGCGGCGGCGGGCCGAGGATCTGCTGCGTCCGGCGGGCCAGCAGCCCAGCCCCGACGACGCCCGCGGCCAACTGGTCGAATCCCTGACCACCATCGCCCGCGGCGGGCCGCAGGCGGATCAGGCGCGCCAGCAGGCGGTGACCATCATCGCCCAGCAGGCCGGCATTCCGGAGGATCAGGCCCGCCAGCGGCTTCAGCAGGCGGAGCAGCGGTACGGCGAACTCCGGCAGCAGGCGACCCAGACCGCAACCCAGGCGGCCGAGACGACCAGCAACGCGCTGTCCGCCGCCGGCATCTGGGGCACCATCGCCCTGCTGCTGGGCGCCGTCGCCGCGGCCATCGGCGGGCGGATGGGCACCCGGACGCGGGCGCAAACCCTGGCCGAGACCTGACCGCAGCCCGATCCTTCGGAAAAAATTAACCATGACGCAGCTATGGAAGCCTCTGATCGGAGGCTTCCATGTCTGTTTTCTGGATTTGCGTTTGCGCCTATCTGCTCGTCGGCGCCGTCGGGCTGTTCGAGGCCGAAATTCGGGTCAAGCCGGGGACCGAGCCCTCGGCCCCGCAGGTCGCCTGGGCGGCGCTCTGCTATGCGCTGGCCTATCCGGCCACAAGCGTTTACCGGTGGGTGTCCGCCCAGGCCGGGCGCTGACGCCGGCAGGAGATCAAGGATGCGGATGGTTCAGGAAGAAGCGCAGCATCTCCCGCGCCGCGTCCGGTCCTTGCGGATCGGTGTAGGAACCGGCAGGGCTGCCCCCGAACCAGGCGTGGCCGGCACCGTGGACCGTCCACTGCTCGCACAGTTCCCGGCCGGCTGAATCCGTGTAGACGGCCCGGCTGTAGGCGCGGCCGTCGGGCACCTGCCCGCGCTGCACCGTCTCCCGCAGCGCGCCCGCCTTTTTCGACGGGTTGATGACCATGTCGCCGTTGCGCGGATGGACGGTCGTGTCCTTGTCGCCGTGGAAGACGATGGTCGGGACGATGCGGTCCCCGTTGCGAACGCCCGCCGCGGTCCCGCCCTGGCGCATCGCGGCAAGGGCGGAGGGCAGGTCGCGGGCCGCCCCGCAGGCCAGACCGGAATGCACGCCGATGGCGGCGTAGAGGTCGGGGTAGGTCGCCCCCATGATCGCCGCCGCGGCCCCGCCCGCCGAAAGCCCGGCGACGTAGACGCGGCTGGGGTCCACCGGATGGTCGCGCATGATCTGGCGGGTGATCCCGGCGATCAGCGCGGGTTCTCCCCGGTCGCGCTGCTGGCAATCCGGATCGAACCAGTTCCAGCATTTCTGCGCGTTGGCCGAGGCGGGCTGCGCCGGGTAGGCGACGAGCAGCCCATGCTCCTCCGCCAGCGCGTTCATGCGGGTGCCGGCGGCGAAGTCGTCGGGCGACTGGGTGCAGCCGTGCAGCATGACCACGAGGGGAAGCCGCTGGCCGTCCCGCCCGCTGGGCACATACAGCTTGTACTGCCGGGTGCCGGCTTCGGCGCTGTAAGTCAGGGTCGTGAAGGATGCGCCATCGGGCAGAGGTTCGGCGGCCTTGGCTGGCCGCAGACCGCCGTTGGCCGGCGTGAAGCGTGCCGTAAGGTCGTGCAGGGCGTCCCGCAGGTTCGGTCGCGGGGCTTCGTATCGGCTTTTGGCGGTCGGCTCGTCCACCGTGGAGGAGATGGGCTCCGCGTCGATGACGATGCCGTTCCCGGCCGGAGCGGAGGCGGTGTCCGGCGCCGTCCCGTGGAGCAGGCGCTGGATGAGCGCCGTCGCTTCGCTCAGCCGGCCGGCGCGCGTCAGGCGGGCGGCTTCGGTCATGCCGGAGGCGATGTCGGGGGGCAGCTTGCTGTTCATGGCAATGGCTTTCCTGTCCTCGACCGTGGGGCGAGGCTCATGAGGAGAAAATCGGCGCGTCCGGGTCAGCGGATGCGGTCGGCGAGGGCGGCCTTGACGGCCGCGCTGGCGTGCAGCGCGCCCAGGATGGTCAGGGAGGCGATGGTGGCGCGCGCCAGTTCGGGCGTGACGTCCGCGGCGATGGTGGCAAGGCCCAGCACGCGGATGTCGAGCATGTCCCCGGCGTCCCGCACCGCTTCAAGGTCCGCACGGCTGAAGTGGCGCAGGCCGAGATCCACGCTCTTGCGCGTCACGGCCTGCCGCACGATGTCGCCGTGCCGGTCGATCTGGTTGCGGATGGCCGTCCGTATGAAGTCGGTGCGGTTGGAATAGACCCCCTCCTGCACCAGAAGGTCGATGTGGCCGAGATCCACGAAGCCCAGGTTGATCGTGATCTTCTCGCTGTCGGCCGTCTTCAGCCGTGTGTCCTGTGCATTGCCGGCCATTCTGTGCCATCCATTCACCATCCAGTGGGATGGTATATGGAGGGTAAAGCGTTCTGCGCAAGACGGGGCGGAGGACAAAAAGGGGGGCAGCCCTCCGCGCGGCAGGATTTTTCCAACTCACGCTCTCTGGCGGTGCAGCCCCGTCGCCTCATTCAGCAAAGCTTGGATCAGTCGCAGCCGCATGGAGGTGCGCAGCCAAAGCAGGCCAATCCTTCGCGGCGTGTCCGGCGGCGGCAGGCGCAGCTTGACGAGCGACAGCCCCTCCGGCCAGGGCGGCGCCCAGTCGGGCACCAGCGACACGCCAAGGCCCCGGTCCACCAGCACCGCGATGGCCTCCAGCGCGTCCAGTTCGAACCGCTCGCGCGGGCGGATGCCGTGCTGGCGCAGGCGGCCATCGGCCAGCCGCCCGCCCCAATGGTTGCGGTCGTAGCGGATGAAGGGTTCCGTCGCCAGCAGTTCCAGCGGGTTGCGGGATGCGGCGCTCGCCGGAGCCAGCACGACCAGCGGCTCCTGCCGCAGCACGTGCCATTGGCAGGCCTTGGGCAGGGCGAAGGGCGGCTCCACCATCAGCGCCGCGTCCAGGTTGCCGGCCTGCACCTGCTCGTAAAGCCCGATGGAGTTGCCCGGCATCACATAGAGCTGAAGCTGCGGGTAGCGCCCGGTCAGCCGGGCCAGCACGTCCGGCAGGATGCCGGTGATGGCGGTTGAAATGGCGCCCAGCCGCAGTTCGCCCGCGATGGCGTCCTCGGTGGCGAGGGTGCGCAGGTCGCGCACCTCCTGCAACAGGCCGCGCGCCTTCGCCAGGATCGCGGCTCCGGATGGGGTGGGCCGCACCGTCCGGCCGGAACGGGTGAGCAGCGGCGCGCCGACCTCGCCCTCCAGAGCGCGGATGCGCTGGGCCACGGCGGCGGGCGTCAGGCCCAGCCGGCGCGCCGCCTCGGCCATCGAGCCGCAATCGGCGACGCAGACGAAACTCTCCAGAAAGCGCGTGTCCATCGATAGAAAATCTATCGTCTGAACGAACAAGAACAAGCATTTTCCATACCCTTCCCGCACGGCGACAATGGGCCGAACCGGTTGCAGAAGGGGGATTCATGTCGTCAGAGGCACCCACGTCGCTCGATCCGTCCATCGTTCAGGCGCTGTCCGCCATCTCCACGGCCACCATCACCACGGTCCTGCTGAAGAAGGGGCTGCGGAACGTCTGGATGCGCGGCACGCGCCCCCTGGCGCCGGGCCAGCCGCGCCTTGTCGGGCGGGCCTTCACGCTGCGCTTCGTTCCGGCGCGGGAGGATTTGGCGACCCCGGCCTCCTGGTCGTCGCCCATCTCGACGCGCGGCGCGATCGAGGCGATGCCCGAAGGCGTGATCGCCGTGGTGGACGCCATGGGCATCACCGACGCCGGCATCTTCGGCGACATCCTGTGCGCCCGCATGAAGACGCGCGGCGTCGCCGCCCTTGTGACCGACGGCGTGGTGCGCGACCTTGCCGGCGTGCTGGCCACCGGTCTGCCGGTCTGGTGCCAGGGGGCCGCGGCCCCGCCCTCCGTCGCCGGGCTGACCTTCGTGAACTGGCAGGAGCCCATCGGCTGCGGCGGCGTGGCGGTGTTTCCCGGCGACGTGGTGGTGGTCGACCAGGACGGTGCGGTGGTCATCCCGCAGGCGCTGCTGGACGAGGTGCTGGCCGCAGCCCCCGAGCAGGAACGCATGGAAGCCTGGATCATGGAGGAGGTGGAGCGCGGCGTGCCCCTGCCGGGCCTCTACCCCATGAACGCCGAAACCAAGGCGCGCTACGACGCCGCGACGAAAACACAGGAAGGATGACGGTGATGGCACTCGATGAAACGGCCCAGGGCGTCTACGCCATCGCGGCGACACCCTTCCACCCGGACGGCCGGCTGGACACGCAGTCGGTGGACCGGCTGACCGACTTCTACCTGGAGGCCGGCGTCACCGGCCTGACCATCCTGGGCATCATGGGCGAGGCGCCGAAGCTGGAACCGGAGGAGTCGCTCGCCATCACCCGGCAGGTGGTCACGCGCGCGGCGTCCGTCCCGGTGGTGGTCGGCGTGTCCTCCCCCGGCTTCGCGGCGATGCGTTCGCTGGCGCGCAAGGCGATGGACCTGGGGGCCGCGGGCGTGATGATCGCGCCGCCGCCGAGCCTGCGCACCGACGACCAGATCGTCGGCTATTACGCCCAGGCGGTGGAAGCCATCGGCGACGACATTCCCTTCGTGTTGCAGGACTATCCGCTGACCCTGACCGTCGTCATGACGCCGAAGGTGATCCGGCAGATCGTGCAGAACCATCCGTCCTGCGTGATGTTGAAGCATGAGGACTGGCCGGGCCTGGAGAAGATTTCCGCCCTGCGCGGCTTCCAGAAGGACGGCTCCATGCGGCCGATCTCCATCCTCACCGGCAACGGCGCCCTGTTCCTGGATTTCGAGATGGAGCGCGGGGCCGATGGCGCCATGACCGGCTACGCCTTCCCGGACATGCTGGTGGACGTGGTGCGCCTGTCCAAGTCCGGGGAGCGGGAGGCCGCGCACGACCTGTTCGACGCCCACCTGCCGCTGATCCGCTACGAACAGCAGCAGGGCGTGGGGCTTGCCGTGCGCAAATACGTGTTGATGAAGCGCGGGGCCATCGCGTCCGACGCGCAGCGCAAGCCGGCCAGCGGCCTGACGGCGGCGGCCCGCGCCGAGGTCGACTATTTGCTGGGCCGGTTGGCGCGTCGGGATTCGCGCGCTGCGTTCTGACCGGCGCCGAAAGAATCGCAGCCCGAAAGAATCACGGAAGGAGGAACCGTCCAAGCAGCGTTCTGTTTGTGCTCAAATTGAAAGCGGCAGAGGAGGCGACGAACCATGGCCCAACACGACTACGTGCGTCACACGCTCGATTGCCTGGAGGAGGCGCAAGCGGCCCTGCGGCTTGCCCAACGCAAGGGCCAGATCGCGCCGGAGGACGAGGACCAGTTGATTCGCCGCCTCGACACCCTCACCGAGCGAATCAATCAGGTGCAGCAGACGCATTGATGACGGCCAAGGCCGCGCCGTTCCAGGCGCGGCCTTTGGCGACCCGCCGTTGTCGCCGATTCATGACCCTTCCGCGACCGGCAGCACCAGTTCCACCCGCAAGCCCCCCAGGGGCGAATTCAAAAGCCGGACGTCGCCGCCGTACAGCCGCGCCACGTCGCGCACGACGGTGAGGCCCAGGCCCGTTCCGGGGGTGCTTTCGTCCAGGCGCACGCCGGGGGCCAGCACGGCGTCGCGGCGGTCGGCGGGCAATCCCGGCCCGTCGTCGTCCACCGAAACAGCCAGCATGCCGCCGGCCTCCAGCCGCGAGGTGACCTCCACCCGCGCCTTGGCCCATTTGCAGGCGTTGTCCATCAGGTTGCCCAGCATCTCGTCCAAATCGGCGCGTTCCCCGGCGAAGACATGCTCGCGCGGGACGCGGATGGTGACCGAGACGCAGCCATCACCGTTGCCGTCGCCGTGCAGCCTGCCCATCACCCGGCCCAGCGCCGCGGCGCTGTCGGCCACGGGCGTCGCGACGCCGGGCAGGCCGCGCGCGGCGGCGGCGCGGGCGCGGGCCATGTGGTGGTCGATGTGGCGGCGCATCTCCGCCACCTGACGGCCGATGGCGGCACCCATGCGGTGCGCGTTTTCCGGCGCCAACCCGTCGGCCTCGTTCGCCAGCACGGCGAGGTTGGTCTTCAGCGCGTGCGCCAGATTGCCGGCCTGAAGCCGCGCCCGGCCGACCACTTCCTCGGAATGGTCGAGCAGGGCGTTCAGGTCCTCCAGCAGCGGCTGCACCTCGGTGGGGGCGGCCGCGCCGAAGCGCTTCTTGCGGCCGGCGCGCACCTCGGCCAGCTCGGCGCGCAGGCGGACCAGCGGGCGCAGGCCGACCGAGACCTGCACCACGGCCGCCGCGATCAGCACCAGCGCCAGCACGCTCAGCGACAGCCACAGCACTCGGTTGAAGGCCGTAAT
>JAEZPL010000795.1 GCA_023413605.1 Pseudomonadota bacterium | reverse complement strand
CCTTGCCGGCGCGGACGTCCTCGACGCCGTCGAAGCCCAGCGTGTGCAGCGCGTGCGCGATGGCCTTGCCCTGGGGGTCGAGAACGCCGCGCTTGAGGGTGACGTGAACCTTCGCCTTCATCGGAATGTCCGCTCGCTTGATGGTGCTTATGAAAGGGGGAACTGCTTACTGAACCGTCTTGTTACTGGACCGTCTTGGGACCCTTGACGTCCACCGGGCCGCCTTCGGGCAGGATGCCGAGGCGCCGGGCGACCTCCTGGTACGCCTCCTCGACCTTGCCGAGGTCCTGGCGGAAGCGGTCCTTGTCCAGCTTCTCGTTGGTCTTGATGTCCCACAGGCGGCAGTTGTCGGGGCTGATCTCGTCGGCGAGGACGATGCGCATCTCCTCGTTCTCCCACAGCCGGCCGAATTCCAGCTTGAAGTCCACCAGACGCAGGCCGATGCCGAGGAACAGGCCCGACAGATAGTCGTTCACGCGGAGCGACAGCGCGACCATGTCGTCCAGGTCCTGCGGAGCCGCCCAGCCGAAGGCCGTGATGTGCTCTTCCGTGACCATCGGATCGTTCAGCTCGTCCGACTTGTAATAGTACTCGATGATCGAGCGCGGCAGCGGGGTCCCTTCCGGGATGCCGAAGCGCTTCGACAGGGAACCGGCGGCGACGTTGCGCACGACCAGTTCGATGGGGATGATCTCGACCTCGCGCACCAGCTGTTCGCGCATGTTCAGACGCCGCACGAAGTGCGTCGGCACGCCGATTTCCGACAGGCGGCTCATCAGGTACTCGGAGATGCGGTTGTTCAGCACCCCTTTGCCGGTGATGATGCCCTTCTTCTGGTTGTTGAAGGCGGTCGCGTCGTCCTTGAAGTACTGCACCAGGGTGCCCGGTTCCGGCCCTTCGAACAGGACCTTCGCCTTGCCTTCATAGATGCGCCGGCGTCTTGTCATGAGAGGTCGTCCAAAAACGTGTGGCCCGGGCAGGCGGTGACCGGTCCAGGGTTATGCACGAGTGATATAGCAAGCTGGCCGAGGGAACACAATGCGCGGGGGCAGGCCCTGCCGGAGTAGCTTTATCCCGGCTCCACCGGCGCCCAGGGCACCTCGTGGGGGCGCCCGGCCGCGAAATGCCAGATCGGCTTCAGGTCCGGCCGGTCGGCCGAGGGCAGGGCCAGCAGCGAGCTGGACACCGTGCCGAATCCGGTCGGCAGGCGGAAGTTCATGGCGCCGCGCTCCCCGCGCTCGCCGTCCCAGATGCGGCTTGCCAGCAGTTCCGGCCAGCCGCCCCAGCTGCCGTGGTCGGGGTCGGGCGGCAGGGCGTGGCGGAACAGCGGCAGGTACTGGGCCTGGCGCGGGTCGTCGGTGTCGTCCAGGTCGCTGGCGGTGACCATGTGGACGCCGGCGGGAATCTCGATCACCTCCGGCCGGTTGCGGGCGGACGAACCGCGGTGGACGATCAGCCGGGCGTCCCGGTTGTCGGCGACCAGCAGGTTGAAGGGCCGGTAGGCCCGCGTGTCCAGCTGCGCCAGGGCAAGGGCGGCGTCCGCCGCGTCGGCGTGGTCCAGCGCCTCCAGCACCAGTTCCCCGCGGGACCGCTTGCCGGCCTCCGGCCCCAGCGTGCCCATGCGGTTCAGCACGGCGGCGACCACGCCTTCGTCGTTCAGCCCCATCCAGGAGCCGCCGGCCAGCTCGTCCAGTCCGGCGACCACGTTCGGCCGGTCGGGCCAGTGGCGCCCGGGGGGCATCCAGGGGCGGCCTTCCATCTCGTCCCGGTTGGCGGCCACGATCAGCGGCCATGTTGCGTCCGGTCGTCGCAGGAGGATCACGCTGCACATGGGGAAACTTGCCTTCCGTGTCCCTGAGAGGTATGTCGCCGCACGCCGGATTCGCCGATTGGCCGGTGCGGTTGGGCCGATGGCGTTGTGCCGATGACGACGCCCGGAGCACCGGCTATATAATCTTGTATCTGGGAGCGAAAACCAATCCAAGGAGCCTGGGTCCCCATGACGACCTTCGACGAGCGCGAGAGGGCCTTCGAAAACAAGTTTCAGCACGACCAGGACCTGCTCTTCAGGATTCGTGCACGCCGTGACCGGCTGGCCGGACTGTGGGCGGCGTCGCTGCTGGGCCTGACGGGTGCGGAGGTGGACGCCTATGTCGGCCAGATCATCGAAACCGACTTCGGCACTTCCGGACCGCACGACATCCGCGACCGCCTTGCCGCCGACCTGCACGCCAAGGGGATCGACATCTCCGACCACCGCGTGGAGAAGGAACTCGTCCGTCTGCTGGACGTCGCCCGCCAGCAGGTGCACGCGGAATAACGCGGACGCCCGTTGAGGCATGAAAAATTGGCCCGGTGCTGCAAAGCGCCGGGCCTTTTTGTGCTGGCGGGTGAGGCGAAGGCCGGCACCGAAGAGTTTTTCACCACCAAGGCACCAAGAGCCTGTTTGTAAAGGCCTCCAAACAGGCACCACATGGAATGTTCCGTTGGGGCTTTGATCGAAGCCGATGCGGCGGCGCGTCGAAAACTCTTGGTGCCTTGGTGTCTTGGTGGTGAATATCGGCGAAGCCGGCATCTTCTCAGCTTGCGACCGCCCAATCATCCCAGCCCTTCTTCCCTGTGCGGGAGAAGGGCTTTCGTTTGCCCCTCAACGCCACTCCCACGTGTCGCGCATCGCGTATTCGCCCTGGACGCCGCGGTTCAGGCCCGAGGCGACCTCGGTGAAGGTCGTCCCGCGTGAGAACGAATCGATGGTGGCGGCGATGCTGTAGGGGGCCTCGTCCCGGTAGGGGCCGAACTTGAAATACTGCTTGCCGGCGCTGGCGTAGCCGATGCGCCCGATGGCGCGGGCGATCATCACGCCGTTGGCCCAGACCTCCACGATGCCGTCGGTTCCCGAGCCATCGGCTCCCGGGCCGTCTGGCCCTGCCGAGCCCTTCACGTGGTAGACCAGATCGGTCCAGGCTTCGAAGGGCGAGGGCAGGGGGGCGAAGCGCTGCACCACCACGTCGCTCTGGCAGGGCTCTCCGGTGGTCAGGTCGATGCTGTCGGCCTGCGGCGCCGGTTCCCGCTGGTAGGCGAGCAGCACGCGGCACTCGTTGCCGTTGGCGGCGTCCTGCTGGAAGGTGATGTGGAAGTTCCGGTTGCCGAAGCGCTGCGCTAGGAAGGGGCTCTTGCCGCCGCTCTGCTTCCACTGGCCGATGACCAGACGCCGGTTGTCGTCCGTGGGCACGGTGCCGTCGACACGCATGCTGAAGCCGTACCAGACCTCCGTGCCGAAAGGCAGCCGGTGCTTCGACGGCTCCCACAGCTCGGCCCGTTCGGAATTCCCCTCCTCATAAGAGGCGGCGGTGTCCTTGGAATCCATGCAGGATGGTGACGGGCGGTCGCCCGGCTCGGGCGCGGGGCGTTCCGGGGCCTGCCCCTTGGGATGCAGTTCCAGCCGAGCGGCCCAGGCGCCGTCGCGGACCACGTCCTTCTGGTTGACGATGACGTTTTCGCGCCGGTGGCAGGCGGCCAGCGCCCCGTCGGCGAGACGTCCGTCCTCGAAATCCTGCCGCAAGAAGAGAGAGCCGTTCCCCAAGGCAGGCTGCGCAAGGCCGATGCCAATGCTGATGGCCAGCATCGCGGCAAATGAACGCTTCACGAAAAAACCCCCACGTCTCATCGACATGTCCCACAGCGCCGCCGAGACGGCGCCCCCGGGTCATGGATAGGGCGCGGAGGATTGCGAAGGTCTTTACGGAACACGCGCGGGCTGTGACCAATTCAGGGTCGCGGCCCGCGTCGCGGTTATGGTGTCGCCGGGATTACTCGCCGAACACGCGCTTGAAGATCGTGTCGACGTTCTTGGTGTGGTAGCTCATGTCGAACATGGGCTCCAGCTTGTCGCGGGAGATGTGCTTCGACACGTCGGCGTCGGCGGCCAGCAGGTCGAGGAAGCTGCCACCCTTCTCCCACACCTGCATGGCGTTGCGCTGCACCGCCTTGTAGCTGTCCTCGCGGCTCATCCCGGCTTGGGTGAGGGCCAGAAGGACGCGCTGCGAGAAGACCAGGCCGCCCAGGTCGTCCAGGTTCTTCTGCATGCGGTCCGGATAGACGACCAGCTTGTCCATCATGCCGATCAGGCGGGCGAGCGCGAAGTCCAGGGTGACGGTGGCGTCCGGGCCGATCATGCGTTCGACCGAGGAGTGGGAGATGTCGCGCTCGTGCCACAGCGCCACGTTCTCCAGCGCCGGGACGACGGCCGACCGCACGATGCGGGCAAGGCCGGTCAGGTTTTCCGACAGCACCGGGTTGCGCTTGTGCGGCATGGCCGACGAGCCCTTCTGGCCCGGATGGAAGTATTCCTCCGCCTCGCGCACCTCGGTGCGCTGCAGGTGGCGGATCTCCACGGCGATGTTCTCGATGCTCGACGCGATGACGCCCAGGACGGAGAAGTAGAAGGCGTGACGGTCGCGCGGGATGACCTGGGTGGACACCGGCTCCGGCGTCAGGCCCATCTTGGCGGCGACGTATTCCTCGACGCGCGGGTCGATGTTGGCGAAGGTGCCGACCGCGCCCGAGATGGCGCAGGTGGCGATGTCGGCGCGCGCCTGGACCAGGCGCTCGCGCCCGCGGGCGAAGGCGGCGTAGTGGCCGGCCAGTTTCAGGCCGAAGGTGGTCGGCTCGGCGTGGATGCCGTGGCTGCGGCCGATGGTGACCGTGTCCTTGTGCTCGTAGGCGCGGCGCTTCAGCACGGCCAGCAGCTTGTCCATGTCCTCCAGCAGCAGGTCGGCGGCCTGGGTCATCTGCACGGCGAGGCAGGTGTCCAGCACGTCCGACGAGGTCATGCCCTGGTGGACGAAGCGCGCCTCCGGCCCGACATATTCGGCGAGGTTGGTCAGGAAGGCGATGACGTCGTGGCGGGTTTCACGCTCGATCTCGTCGATGCGGTCGATCTCCCACTTGCCGCGCTCCCACACGGCGGCGGCGGCTTCCTTGGGGATGACGCCCAGCTGGGCCTGCGCGTCGCAGGCGTGCGCCTCGATCTCGAACCAGATGCGGAACCGGTTCTCCGGCTCCCAGATGCGGGCCATTTCGGGGCGGGTGTAGCGGGG
>JAEZPL010000729.1 GCA_023413605.1 Pseudomonadota bacterium | reverse complement strand
CGCCGAACTCGCGACCCTGGACATCGTCGTCGCCGCGCGGCGGGATGAGGACGGGGAACAGATGATCCGCGACCTGCAGCGCACCCGCGCGCGGATCCGCCACCTGTGGCCGGTGCCGGAACGGTTGCCGGAGGACACCGACGTCCTCTTCTGCGACCTTGCCCCCGGCCTGCCGGACCGCATCCCCTGGGTGCCGGGGGAGCCGAAGGCGGCGCTGGTCGCGATCATCCCGCGCTCTCCCCCGCCCGACCTCGCGTTGCTGGCCAACGCGGCCCCCGACGCGGTGTTGCACAAGCCCTTCGCGCCCAACGCCGTGGTGACCAGCCTGCTGATCGCCCGCAACCAGTTCCGCTACGGCCAGCGGTTGCGCGGCCGCATCGAGAAGCTGGACGAGACGCTTCGCACCATGCGCAGCGTGGAGCGGGCCAAGGCCATCATCATGAGCACGCGCGGCCTGCGCGAGGACGAGGCCTATCACTTCCTGCGCCGGCAGGCGATGGCGCGGCGCGTGCCGATCAGCGCCGTCGCCGCGGCGATCGTTGACTCGCACGAGATCTTCAGTTAGCCTAACAAACGTTCTCCTTCGGGCGAACCCGGCGGCATCGGTGCCGCCGTCACAACACAATCCGGGCAAAGACGCCCCTGCGACGTCCATCGACATCGGTGGCCGACGCAGGGGCGTTTTTTCGTTTTGGCGCAGTTTTCCCTTTGGCGCGACGGGAGGATGGGATGAGCATCAAGCGACGCGACTTCCTCAAGGCCACGGTCGCCGCCGGTGCGGCGGTTTCCACCGGCTTCCCCCACATCTGGATCAAGGATGCCTCCCTCGCCTACGCGGCGGGCGGCCAGATCAAGGTTGGCGTTCTCTTCTCGCTGACCGGCACCACCGCGATCATCGAGGAATCCCTGAACAAGGCGACCCTGCTGGCGATCGAGGAGATCAACGCCGACGGCGGCATCAACGGGATGAAGATCGTCCCGGTGGTGGAGGACCCCGCATCGGACCCCGCGACCTTCGCCGACAAGGCGCGCAAGCTGGTGGTCAGCGACAAGTGCGCCACCGTCTTCGGCTCCTACACCTCGGCCAGCCGCAAGGCCGTGCTGCCGGTGTTCGAGAAGCGCAACAACCTCTATTGGTACCCGACGCTCTACGAAGGGCGCGAATGCTCCAAGAACGTCATCTACACCGGCGCCATCCCTAACCAGCAGCAGGACGAGTTCATTCCTTGGCTGGTCAAGAACTTCGGGAAGAAATTCTATCTGATCGGCTCCAACTACATCTACCCGAAGGAAGAGAACAACTACTGCAAAAAGCTTCTGGAAAAATACGGCGGCGAGGTCGTCAACGAGGAATACGTGCCGCTGGGGCATTCGGAATTCAGCTCGGTCATCAACAAGATCCAGAGCACGCAACCGAACGTCATCTTCTCCACCGTGGTCGGTGACTCGGTGGTGGCGCTGCACCGGCAGTACCGGGCGGCCGGGCTTGATCCGGAAAAGATGCCGATGGCGAGCCTGACCACGTCCGAGAACGAGATCGCCGCGATGGGCGGCGACGCCGCCGCCGGCCATTTCACCTCCGCCCCCTATTTCATGGTCCACAAGTCGCCGGAGAACGAGAAGTTCGTCGACGCCTACCTGCGCCGCTGGGGCAAGGACAAGGTGACCCACTTCGTCTCCGAACCGTCCTATTTCCAGGTCTACCTGTTCAAGAAGGCGGTCGAGAAGCTGTCGCCCAACGACATCTCCCCCACCTCCATTCGAGAGGCGGTGAAGGGTGTGGAAATGGTGGCCCCGCAGGGGCAGGTGCGCATCGAGCCCGACAACCTGCACACCTGGCTGTGGCCCAAGATCGCCCGCGCCCGCCCCGACGGCCAGTTCGAGGTGCTGGTCGAATCCAAGCAGTGGATCCGGCCGGAACCCTACGCGGCCTATCCCGGACAGATGTGCACCGCGGACGGTCTGAAGCAGACCTGAGCGCCCGGCGCTCCGTCGGAGAGCCTGTCTTCCCTGAAACGGCGCGGCGGCCCGGAACGGTGGCCGCGCCGAACGGAGACCCACGTATGGAATTCGTCCTGCAACAGCTGATGACCGGGCTCAGCATCGGATCGATCCTGCTGCTCGTGGCGCTCGGCCTTTCGATCATCTACGGCTCCATGGGGGTCATCAATCTGGCGCACGGCGAGTTCGTGATGCTGGGCGCCTACAGCGCTTGGGGGCTTCAGGCGTTCCTCGGGCTCGACCTGCTGCCCAGCCTCGCGCTGATCTTCCTGATGGTGGCGCTGCTCGGCTGGGTGCTGGAGCGCACGGTGATCCGGCGCCTCTACCGCCGCCCGCTCGACACCATCCTGGCGACCTGGGGGCTGGGGGTGATGCTCCAGCAGATCGTCCGCCTGACCGCGGGCGGGGAACTGCGCTACGTGCAGATGCCGCCGTCGCTGTCGCACAGCATCCCGATCCTGGGGGTGGAGACCTCGGCCTACCGGGCCTTCATCTTCGTGGTCGCGGCGGCGCTGTTCTGCGTCACGTGGTTCCTGATGCAGCGGACCACCATCGGCATGAAGCTGCGCGCCGTGGTGCAGGACCCCGGCGTCGCCGCCTGCTTCGGCATCAACGCCGACCGGGTCTACGGGCTGACCTTCGCCTACGGGGCGGGGCTGGCCGGTCTGGCCGGCGCCCTGGTCTCGCCGCTGAAGAGCGTCGCGCCGGAGATGGGCACCGGCTACGTGATCGACGCCTTCATGGTGGTGGTTCTGGGCGGGGTGCAGAGCCTGTTCGGCACGGTCGTCAGCGCCTTCCTGCTGGGCGAGTTGTCGAGCGTGATCGCCTTCCTCCAGAACGACACGGTGGCGAAGGC
>JAEZPL010000726.1 GCA_023413605.1 Pseudomonadota bacterium | reverse complement strand
CCCGGCGAGCGGTCGCCGCTCTGCTACACGGAGGTCTTCCTGCCGGCGGCCTACAGCGACGTGGCCCAGGCCATCGGCACCTTCCCGACCGCCGTCTACGCGGTGCTGGAAAGCCGCTACGGCGTGCGGATCGAGGAGGTGGTGCAGTCCCTGGAGGCCTCCTCGGCGGACGCCAACCTCGCCTCGCGCCTGTCGATCGAGGTCGGCGACCCGATCCTGGTCGTCACCCGCCATTATCTGGACCCGGAAGGGCGCGTGCTGGAGGTGGCGGTGAACAGCCACCCCGCCGGGCGCTACCGCTATGAAATGACGCTGCAACGGGCCGGACGATAAGGCCCAGCCCGCGCCAGCGGCCATCAAGAGCCGCGCGGGACCCGAGAGTGGGAGGGAAAGATGACGGACGACGCCAGCCACGCGGCGCTCGCGCGCCAGTTGGCTGAACTTCAGGGCGTTTCCCTGGACGACGCGGACGCCGCCCTGTGCGGGCGCCTGCTCGTCGCGGGGGCAAGGGCGCTGGCGCCGCCGCTGGCGGCGGCCTGCGCGGAGCGGCCGGACGGAACGCTGTTCGACGTTCCCCCAAGCGCCCACGCCACCGTGCTGTTGGGAGCCGTGCTGCGGGGGGAGGGCGCATGACCGACCCCACCCATCTGACCCTGGCCGGCGCCGCGCAGGCCGTCCGCGAGCGGACGCTGCGTGCCGAGGAACTGGCCGAGGCTTGCCTCGCCCGCATCGTCCGGCTGAATCCGGTGCTGAACGCCTTCCTCGCGGTGGACGCGGCGGAGGTGCTGGCAGCGGCCCGCGCCGCCGATGCGGAGGCCGACGCGGGGCGCCTGCGCGGGCCGCTGCACGGCGTGCCGCTGGCGCACAAGGACATGTTCCACCGCGCCGGGAAGGTCTGCACCTGCGGCTCGCGCATCCGCCGCGACTTCCGCCCGGCGCGGACCGCGACGGTGCTCGACCGGCTGGACGCGGCCGGCGCCCTGACGCTCGGCACGCTGCACATGGCGGAATTCGCCATGGGGCCGACGGGGCACAACGCGCATCTCGGGCGCTGCCGCAACCCGTGGAACCCGGACCGCATCACCGGCGGGTCCTCCTCCGGCTCCGGGGCGGCGGTGGCGGCGCGGCTCGCCTTCGGCGCGCTGGGGTCCGACACCGGCGGGTCGGTGCGGCTGCCGGCCGCGCTGTGCGGTGTGGTCGGGCTGAAGCCGACGCAGGGGCTGGTGCCCGTGGACGGCGTCATGCCGCTGTCGGAAAGCCTGGACTGCGTCGGCCCGCTGGCCCGCAGCGCGCGGGACGCGGCGACCCTGCTCTCGGTCATCACCGCCCGGACCGGCTACGACGAGGCCATCGCCGAGGGCGTAAACGGCCTGCGCCTCGGCATCCCCCGCGACTTCTATTACGACGGGCTCGACCCCGCCGTGGCCACCGCCCTGGACGAGGCGCGGCGCGTGCTGGAGCGTGCGGGCGCCCGGTTCCTCGCGGTGGACATCCCGGACCACAGCGCCTTCGGCGACCTCGCCAACCTCGTCTTCACGCCGGAAGCCGCCGCGCTGCACCTGCCCTGGCTGCGCGACCGGCCGCAGGATTACGGCCCGCAGGTGCGCGCCCGGCTGCTGCAAGGGCTGGCGGTGCCGGCCACGGCCCATCTCCAGGCCAAGCAGCTGCGCGCCCTGCATCTTCAGGCCATGCTGGACGGGCCGTTCGCGCAGTGCGACGCGCTGTTCGTCCCGGCGACCCGCGGCCGGGTGCCGACCGCCGCCGAAACCGACGTGGAGGCCGGGCCGGCCATGGCCGCGGTGGTCGGCGGCATCGCGGCGCTGACGCGCCCGGTGTCCTACCTCGGCCTGCCGGCGCTCGTCACGCCCGCCGGTTTCGACGCCGACGGCCTGCCCATCGCGCTGCAACTCATCGGGCGGCCCTTCGCCGAGGCGACGCTGCTGCGCATCGCCGACGCCCATGAACGCGCCGCCGGCTGGCTGAGCCGCGCCCCGCAATCCCCCGCCCTCACGTGATGGGAGCCCCAGCATGCAGGGAACCGACGCCATGAGTTCCGCCACCCCGCGCTACGAGCCGGCACCCGACTCGGCGCCATCCGTGGGACCGCCCGCGGCGGACGCTCCGCCCCATCCGGCCGGCGGCCTGCCACGCTGGTGGACCTTCATCGAAGACCGCATCATCCTGAACGTCGCCACCATCCTGATGATGGGGGCCATCGGCTTCATGTTCTACGAGGCCTCCAGCCGCTCCCTGCTGTCGGAAAGCCACTGGTGGGCGGAGGAGCTGGTCCGCTTCCTGGTGGTGTGGAGCGTGCTGCTGGCCATCGGAGTCGGCACGCGGCACGGCCACTTCATCCGCATGGACCTGCTGCTGAACATCCTGCCGCGCCGCGCGCGGCTGGCCATGGCCTGGCTGAACAGCCTGATCGGCCTGTTCTTCAGCGGCCTTTTGGTCGTGGCCGGCGTGCAGGAGGTCGCCCACCTCCAGGCCGTGGGCATGTTCACGGAATCCAACCTGGACCTTCCCCTGTGGATGGTGCGGCTGGTCCTGCCGCTCGGCGGCGTGCTCTACGGCTTCTCCTTCCTTGGCAACGTCATCCTTCTGCTGCGCGGATACGACCCCGACCCGCCCACCGAAGGCGAAAACCTCTAGACGGCGCAAGAAGAACGGGAGGAAACACATGACCACCATCATCGCCGTCGTGGCATTGCTGCTTCTGGTCGGCGCGGGCGTGCACATCGCGCTGGCGCTGGGCGTCGTCGCGGTCGGGCTGCTCAGCTTCAACTTCAACATCCCGGTCATCCTGGTCGCGCAGATGGCCTGGGATTCCATCGACAAATACGCGCTGGTCTGCATTCCCTTCTTCATCTTCGCCGGCAACCTGATGTCGCGCGGCAACCTCGCGCTGGTCATCCTGGAACTGGTCGGCACGGTGATCCGCTGGTTCCGCGGCGGCATCGCGCTGGCGCTTGCCATGTCCAGCGTGTTCTTCGCGGCGGTGAACGGGTCGTCGGTGGCCTGCGCCGTGGCGCTCGGCCCGGCGGCGGTGAAGCTGATGCCGAACGAGGGCTACAACGTCCGCTTCGCGGCGGCGCTGGTCGCGGTGTGCGGCACGCTGGGGCTGATGATCCCGCCGTCGCTGACCTTCATCCTGATCGGCTCCATCGTCGGGCTGCCGATCACCGACCTGTTCATCGCCGGCATCGTGCCCGGCCTGTTCGAAGCGCTGCTGCTCGCCATCACCACGCTGATCGTCAGC
>JAEZPL010000510.1 GCA_023413605.1 Pseudomonadota bacterium | reverse complement strand
GTCCTCGCCCAGCACTTCCAGCATGGCGGAGCGCGTCATGCGCGCCACGACGGCCAGCGGAACGGTGCCCAGAACGATCATCGGCAGGATGAGGTGGTGCAGTGCGGACCAGAAGGCCTCGTACTCGCCGGCCAGCAGCGTGTCGATCAGCATGAAGCCGGTCACCGGCTCCACGTAGTACATCAGGTCCAGGCGGCCGGAAACCGGGGTCAGGCCCAGCCCGACCGAGAAGAACAGGATCAGCAGCAGGCCCCACCAGAAGATCGGCATGGAATAGCCGGTCAGGCTGATGCCCATCACGCCGTGGTCGAAGATCGACCCGCGCTTGACCGCCGCGATGATTCCGGCCGGCAGGCCGACCAGCGTGGCGAACAGCATGGCGAGCGCGGCCAGTTCCAGCGTCGCCGGGAACAACGTCAGGAACTCGCTCAGCACCGGGTTGCGGGTCACCAGCGACATCCCGAGGTCGCCCGACAGAACGCCGCTGATGTAGTCGAGGAACTGTTGCCACAGGGGCTGGTCAAGCCCCAGCTCGTGGCGCAGCTGCGCCAGCCGTTCGGGCGGAATGCCGCGTTCGCCCACGCGGACCTCGATGGGGTCGCCGGGGACAAGGCGGATCAAAAGAAAGGTCAGGAAGGTAACCCCGAGGAAGGTCGGGATCACCAAGCTCACCCGCGTCAGGATGAAGCGCAGCATCGGAACGTCACCGGGCTCGAAACGAAAGCAAGGGGGCGGCTGCCCCCTTGGTCTCTGCTTTCGCAAAGGGAAGCCGGGGGTTTAATGCCCCGGCACCCTCTTTGTAAAGTCGCTTGCGGGATCGACTTATTGTTTCAAATCGACCCCGTAGAAGCGATGCACGCCGAACGGGTCCATCTTATAATCGACCACATTCTTGCTCATCGCCATGTGCACGACGGAGTGCGCGATGGTGAGCCACGGAGCCTCTTCCTTGAAGATGACCTGCGCCTGCTCGTACAGCTTGGTGCGGGCGGCGGTGTCGGTCGTGCGCTTGGCCTCCAGGACGAGGTCGTCGTATTCCTTGTTGCACCACTTGGACACGTTCGATCCGCCCGGACGCGCGGCCTCGCAGCCCAGCAGCACGTGCAGGAAGTTGTCCGGGTCGCCGTTGTCGCCGGTCCAGCCGAAGGTGGCGGTCTGGTGCTCGCCGGCCTGCAGACGCTTGCGGTATTCACCCCATTCGTACTGCACCACCTTCGCCTTGACGCCGATCTTCGCAAGGTCGGCCTGCATCATCTCGGCCATGCGCTTGGCGTTCGGGTTGTACGGGCGCTGCACCGGCATGGCCCACAGGTCGGTTTCGAAGCCGTTCGGATAGCCGGCCTCGGCCAGCAGCTTCTTCGCGCGCTCCGGATCGTAGGGATAGTCCTCGATGTCCTTGTTGTACGACCACATGGTCGGCGGAATCGGGTTCTTCGCCGGGACGCCGGCGCCCTGATAGACGGTGTCGACGATGGCCTTCTTGTCGATGGCCATGTTGATGGCGCGGCGGACGCGGACGTCGTCGAAGGGCTTCTTCGTGACGTTCAGCGCCAGATAGCCGATGTTCAGGCCTTCCTGCTCCATCAGGTTGATGGCCGGATCCTTCTTCATCGCTTCCAGATCGGCCGGGTTCGGGTACGGCACGATGTGGCACTCTCCGGCCTTCAGCTTGGCGAAGCGGACGGCGGCGTCCGGCGTGATGGCGAAGACCAGGTTGTCGATGGGGGCCTTGCCGCCCCAATACTGGTCGAACGCCTTGTAGCGGATGACCGCGTCCTTCTGATAGGCGACGAACTGGAACGGACCCGTGCCGATCGGCGCCTGGTCCATCTTGTCGATCTGGTTCTTCTTCTGCAGGAAGTCGGCGTATTCGGCCGACTGAATCGCCGCGAAGGGCATCGCCAGATTGGCGATGAACGGAGCCTCGACCGTGTTCAGCGTGAACTTGACGGTGTAGTCGTCCACCTTCTCGATCGACTTCAACAGCTTGGGCATGGCCATGTCGTTGAAGTAGTCGTAAGCGCCGCCGGACACCTTGTGGAACGGATGATCAGCTTTCCACTGGCGATTGAACGACCACAGCACGTCGTCCGCGTTGGCTTCGCGGGTCGGCTTGAACTCGTTGTTGCTGTGCCACTTCGCACCCTTGCGCAGGTGGAAGGTGTAGGTCAGGCCGTCGTCGGACACCTCCCACGACTCCGCCAGTCCCGGAACAACCTTGGTGCCGCCCCGCTCGAAATGAACGAGGTTGTTGTAGACCGGCAGCGACACGTCGAAGCTGGTGCCGGTGGTGTTCACCATCGGATTGAAGTTTTCGGGGCTGCCCTCGGAGCAGTAGACGAGGGTCTTAGCCGCCTGTGCCGGTGCCGCAAGCGCCAGCGCGGCCGCAACGCCGAGCCCGGCTCCCAGCAGAATGCGCTTCATTCTTTCGTGCCTCCCGTATTCGGACGAGTGGGGGCAGCCGGTATACCCGGCCATCCCTGTGGAATTCCGGTTCATTTGGCGCGCCGGCTAATTTTATGTCAACACGCAAGCCGGCCTAGTTCCTGCGTTCGCAGGGGCAAGTTTCAGCCCAGCTTGTATTTCAGCCGCGGCCCGATCTCGATGAACCCTTCACGCTCATAGAAACGCACGGAATCCGGCCATTCCATGGCAGAGGGGGCTCCCACCTCGACACGGGTCCAGCCATGTCGCCGTCCGTGGTCGATGACCGCCCGGACCAGCCGGCACCCCACACCCTTTGAGCGCAAACCAGGAACAACAAACAACTCTGCAATGATTCCCAAGCGCCCCAGCGTGTGAATGGAGGCCGACTCCGCAACCGTGGCCACACCGACGGCTCGTCCCGCCGCATCCTCGGCCAGAAAGGCGGCGTGGCCGGAGCCGTCGGCCAGCAGACCCTCAGCCACCGCCAGCATCACCGGGCGGGGCGGCTCGTTTCGCCCGTCCGTCAGTTCCGACAGCAGAGCCGCGACGAGATCCACCACCGTCCCGGCGTCCGCCAG
The DNA here is from genome assembly GCA_023413605.1 of Pseudomonadota bacterium. Classification (GTDB taxonomy): domain Bacteria; phylum Pseudomonadota; class Alphaproteobacteria; order Azospirillales; family Azospirillaceae; genus Azospirillum. The sequence continues at coordinate 5,364 of JAEZPL010000510.1, read as the reverse complement.
CCCTGCCCTGCGGATTCGAAGTCCGTCCATGCCCCGCCTCTCTTCTTACGGTCACGCTTGAAGGATAACGCGCAAGCAGGGGTTTGGCCCACGACGCTTGCGGGGCTTGGCGTCCTACAAAGCGCGGCTTTCGAACGTCACGGCGTCGAGCAGGAAGCTGCCATCCTCCTCGATGGCGAAATACTCGCGGACTTCCGCCGATGCGATCCTTTGCAACGAGCGGATGGCCTGGGCGTGCAGGTCGGGCGTGCGGGTGCGGGCGGTCCAGACGGGAAAGTCCATGCGCAGACGCCGCGTGGTGATGCCGGTCACCTCGAAGCCGACGCGGCCCAGAACCGCCGTCCATTCCGCCACGCTGTAATTGCGCACGTGCGATGGGTCGCGCAGCAGTTCGATGGCCTGGAAATGCGTGTCCAGCAGCGGGTGGGCCGGCGTCACCACATCCGCGAAAATGGCCGTTCCGCGCGGAGCCAGCACCCGCCGCGCCTCGCGCAGACCAGCCTCGGCGTTCACCCAGTGGTGGACGCTGAAGCGGCTCAGAACCACGTCGAAATGCCCGTCGGGAAAGGGCAGCCGCTCCGCCGGGGCCTGTTGGGTCCGGATGTTGGGCAGGCCACGCTCCGCGGCGGTGCGGGCCACGGCGTCCAGCATCTCGGCCGTCACGTCGACGGCCACCACTTCGGCCACATGGGGCGCGGCGCGGTAGCTGACGTGGCCCCCGCCGCAGCCGAGATCCAGAACCCGGGCCGTGGAGCGGCCGCGCAACGCCGCCTCGATCTGGTCCAGGTCCGCGCCGGAGGCGTGAACCGCACTGGTGACGTAGTCGCCGGCTCGCGGGCCGTACTGGTCTGCGACGAAGCTGTGATGGGTGTTGGTGGTCATGGCTGCACCTTGCCTTGCGCTCTCAAAAGGGTGCACCACCATCCGCCCGTCCGCAACCTGGTACAAGGCAACCGCTTATCCTGGTATAAGCGCTTCCACCATGATCCCGACCGCCGACCAGAGACGCCTGCTCGGCGCCTTCCTCCGCACCCACCGCGAACGTCTGACGCCACAGGACGCCGGCATCCACGGCGGTTCCGCCCGGCGGCGCACGCCCGGGCTGCGGCGGGAGGAGGTGGCGCATCTCTGCGGCCTCAGCCCGACCTGGTACACATGGCTGGAGCAGGGACGCGACGTGTCCGTGTCGCCTGCGGCACTTGCGCGCATCGCCATGGCCATGCAGCTCACCGAGGCGGAGCGCGCCTACCTGTTCGAGCTTGCCCGCAAGCGCGACCCGAACGCCCCCAAGGCTCAAGACGGCTGCGAGGAGCCGCCGAAACCGTTGCTCGCGACCCTGGAGGCGATCACCGCGCCGGCCTACCTGCTCGACCGCAACTGGACCGCCTGCGGCTGGAACGAGGCCGCCGCCCGGCATTTCGTCGGCTGGCTCGGCGGGGTGGAACGCAACCTGCTGCGCTACGTCTTCCTCGACCCGACGGCGCGGAGCTTCATCTGCGACTGGGAGCACCGCGCCCGCCGCCTGCTGGCGGAGTTCCGCGCCGACACCGCCCGCCGCAGCGAGGAGGCCGATGTCTCAACCCTCGTGCAGGATCTGCGAAACGGCAGCAGCCACTTCGCTCGGTTCTGGGACGACCACAGCGTTTTGGGCCGCGAGGGCGGGACCCGCAGCTTCAGCCATCCCCTGAGCGGATTGCTGGTCTACGAACAACTGACGTTGAACCCCGCCGGACGCACGGACTACAAGCTGGTCATGCTCCTGGGACCGGTCGCGGCCGAGGATGCCGTGTGACGAACACCCCGGACGCTCCCATGAAAACGGCCATGAAAACGGCTTCGCCCAACACCGCCCTGGCGGCCTACGGCTATTATCTCCTCAGTTCCGCCTTCTTCGCGTCGAACATCGTGTTCGGGCGCGCGGCGGCGCACGTCGTGCCGCCGGCCGGGCTGGCCTTCTGGCGCTGGGTGATCGCGTTCCTGATCATCCTGCCCTTCGCCCTCCCCGGCCTTCTGCTGCACCGCCACACGTTGCTGCGGTCGTGGAAGCGGCTGCTGGTGATGGGCGCGCTCGGCCAGGGCATCTGCGGGGCCGGGCTGTATGCGGCGCTGGAATTCACCAGCGCCACCAACGCGGGCCTGATCTACGCGACCAGCCCGGTCATGATCCTGATGATCGCCGCCCTGTGGCTGGGCGAGGCGGTGACGCTGCGCCAGACCTTCGGGATCGCGATGGCCATGGCCGGTGTCTTGGTCATTCTGACGAAGGGCGAGCCGGAAGCGCTGCTGCACCTTTCCTTCAACATCGGCGACCTGATGGTGCTGGGCGTGGCGGCGGCCTGGGCCGTCTACACGGTGCTGGCCCGCCAGTCGAAAACGTCGTTGCCGGTGGTGACGGGATTCGCGGCCAACGCCCTGTCCGGCGTGATCGTGCTGGCCCCCCTCTGCCTGTGGGAAACCGTGGCGCTGCACCCCGCGCCCCTGACGCTGGACACGGCGGTGCGCATCGCCGGCCTCGCCCTCTTCGCGTCGGTGCTGGCCTTCACCACCTATCAGAAGACCATCGTCCTGATGGGGCCGGCGCGGGCCGGCACGTCGCTGTACGTCATGCCGGTTTGGACCGCGCTGGCCGCCTGGGCGCTGCTGGGCGAGGAGTTGCACCCGTTCCATCTGGCGGGCGTGGTGCTGGTCCTGCCCGGCCTGCTGCTGGCGACGCTTCCGCCGCGCCGCCAGCCCGCAAGCCCGGTGGTTACCCGATCATCGGAAGCGTGAGCCCCTGCTCCCGGGCGCAGTCCTTGGCGATGTCGTAGCCCGCGTCGGCGTGACGCATCACGCCGGTGCCCGGATCGTTGGTCAGCACCCGCTCCAGCCGCTTCGCGGCGGCCGGCGTGCCGTCGGCGACGATCACCATGCCGGCGTGCTGGCTGTAGCCCATGCCGACGCCGCCGCCGTGGTGCAGCGACACCCAGGTGGCGCCCGACGCGCAGTTCAACAGGGCGTTCAGCAGCGGCCAGTCCGACACCGCGTCGGACCCGTCGATCATCCCCTCCGTCTCGCGGTTCGGGCTGGCGACGGAACCGCTGTCCAGATGGTCGCGGCCGATGACGATGGGCGCCTTCAACTCGCCCTTCGCCACCATCTCGTTGAAGGCAAGGCCGAGCCGCGCGCGGTCGCCCAAGCCAACCCAGCATATGCGCGCCGGCAGACCCTGGAAGCGGATGCGCTCCCGCGCCATGTCCAGCCAGTTGTGCAGGTGCGGGTTGTCGGGGATCAGCTCCTTCACCTTGGCGTCGGTGCGGTAAATGTCCTCCGGGTCGCCGGACAGGGCGGCCCAGCGGAACGGCCCGATGCCGCGGCAGAACAGCGGCCGGATGTAGGCCGGGACGAAGCCGGGGAAGGCGAAGGCGTCCTCCACCCCCTCGTCCTGGGCCATCTGGCGGATGTTGTTGCCGTAGTCGAGCGTCGGCACGCCCATGGCGTGGAAGTCCAGCATCGCCCGCACATGGCTGGCCATGGACCGCTTCGCCGCCGCGACCACCGCCGCCGGGTCGCTGCGCCGCTTGGCCTCCGCCTCCTCCAGCGTCCAGCCGGCGGGCAGGTATCCGTTCAGAGGGTCGTGCGCGCTGGTCTGGTCGGTGACGGCGTCGGGGCGGTAGCGCGGGTCGGCTTTGGCGCGCCGCACCAACTCCGGAAACACCTCCGCCGCGTTGCCGAGCAGGCCGACCGAGACCGGCTTGCCGCTGGCCCGAGCCTCCCAGATCAGCGCCATCGCCTCGTCGAGGGTGGTGGCGGAACGGTCCAGGTACTTCGTCTCAAGCCGCCGCTCGATGCTGCGCGCGGAGCATTCCACCGCCAGCATGGAGGCGCCGGCCATGGTCGCCGCCAGAGGCTGCGCCCCGCCCATGCCGCCCAGTCCGCCGGTCAGAATCCAGCGCCCCTTCAGGTCGCCGCCATAATGCCGCCGCCCGACCTCCACGAAGGTCTCATAGGTGCCCTGCACGATCCCCTGGCTGCCGATGTAGATCCAGGACCCGGCGGTCATCTGGCCGTACATCATCAGCCCCTTGGCATCCAGTTCCCGGAAATGGTCCCAGGTCGCCCAGTGCGGCACGAGGTTGGAGTTGGCGATCAGCACCCGCGGCGCGTCGGCGTGCGTGCGGAAGACGCCGACCGGCTTGCCGGACTGGACCAGCAGGGTCTGGTCATCCTCCAGCGTCTTCAGCGCCGCGACGATGGCGTCGAAGCAGGCCCAGTTCCGCGCCGCGCGGCCAATGCCGCCATAGACCACCAGCTCGTCCGGATTCTCCGCCACATCCGGGTCGAGGTTGTTCATCAGCATGCGCAGCGGCGCTTCGGTCAGCCACGACTTGGCGGACAGTTCCGTGCCGTGCGGCGCGCGGATGATGCGCCGGTTGGCCGGTTGGGTGGTGTCGGTCATGAAACTCTTCCCTCTTCGGATTTTCTTGTTTGAACGTATTGTTGCTCGGCAAGGCTGCAACATTAGCCCAGGGCGTCCTGCTGTTACAGGGGCTCACCCCACCTTGCCCCGCACCAGTTGCCCGCCCTTGATCACCGCCGCGCAGGGATTGGCGCCCAGCCAGTAGCACAGCTCGGCCGGGTCGCCGATGCCCCACACCGCCAGATCGGCGGCCTTGCCGGCCTCCAGGGCGCCGTGCGTTTCCGCCATGCCCAATGCCTGGGCGGCGTTGCGGGTGACGCCGGCCAGCGCCTCCTGCGGGGTCAGGCGGAACAGGGTGCAGGCCATGTTCAGCATCAGCAGCAGCGACACCGCGGGGGAGGTTCCAGGGTTGCAGTCCGTGGACACCGCCATCGGCACGCCGTGCCGCCGGAACAGGTCGATGGGCGGCAGCGTCGTCTCGCGCAGCATGTAGAAGGCCCCGGGCAGCAGCACGGCCACCGTGCCGGATTCGGCCATGGCGCGCACCGCTTCCTCGCCCGTGTGCTCCACATGGTCGGCGGAAAGCGCGCCGTAGCGCGCGGCCAGAGCCGCCCCGCCGCCATCGGACAGCTGGTCGGCGTGCAGCTTCACCGGCAAGCCCAGACGGCGGGCGGTGTCGAAGACGCGGGCGGTCTGCTCCGGCGTGAAGGCGATCCGCTCGCAGAAGGCATCCACCGCGTCCACCAGTCCCTCGTCGGCCAGCGCCGGCAGGATCGTGTCGCAGACCAGCGCGACGTAGTCGTCCGGCCGCCCGGTGAACTCCGGCGGCAGAGCGTGGGCGGCAAGGCAGGTGGTGCGCACCGTGACCGGGTAACGTTGGCCCAATGCCCGCGCCGCGCGCAGCATCGCGCGCTCGGTGGCAAGGTCGAGCCCGTAGCCGGACTTCACCTCCACCACCGTCACGCCCT
>JAEZPL010000502.1 GCA_023413605.1 Pseudomonadota bacterium | reverse complement strand
TTTCGTTGTGCAGTTCGCTCATGGCGCGGCCGACCGTCTCGATCACCGTGCCGATGGCGGTCGTGCCCTCGCTGACCGCGCGCGCCTTGGTGGCGCTGGCCGCACTTTCGGCCATCAGCTTCTGCGCCTGATCGTTCAGGTACTTCAGCGTGGTGTCGATCTCGGTGGTCGCTTCGCTGGTCTTCTTGGACAGCGCCTTCACCTCGTTCGCCACGACCGCGAAGCCGCGCCCGGCTTCGCCTGCCCGCGCCGCCTCGATGGTCGCGTTCAGGGCCAGCAGGTTGGTCTGCTTGGCGATCACGAAGATTTCCTTGGCGACGCGGCCGACGCGGTCCAGCGCCTCCTGGAGGCCGGCGATCTGCCCCTCGATTCCCCCGACGGCGGCGACGAGGGAGTGGATGTCCGACATCGACTTCTGCACACGGTCGTGGGACGATTCGACCTCCTGCCGGGCCTGCTCGGTCACCGTCCGCGCGATGGCGGACGCGGCGGAGATGCGCTGGGTGCTCTGCGACATCTTGCTTCCGGTTTCGCGCAGTTGCGCAAACACCATGGCCTGATGGCCAAGCCGGCCATTCACATCCTCGACATGACCCGCGATATCCGCGATCTCGATACCGAGATTACCCGCCTCGGTGGCAATATCCGCAATCAGATGTGCACGATTGCCGAAAGAACCGTCCATTCTTACCACCGTATTGACCGAGAAGGTTTGTGATTCGTGCGCTTAAGGCGCGATTATTGCTGGATTCTTTCACCTCTGCAACAGCAGAGGGAGAAACACCTCGCCCGACTTTCGTATATCACACCTCCCGATTCTTCCTTGACGATGCTCAACCAGCACCGCTCTCGGCGATTCGCCGGTCGAGGCGCTCATCTTCCAGCCCTGCGGGTTCCTGGTGGATGGTCACCTCCGCGTTGGGGAAGCCGCCGCGGAGGTCGGTCTCGATTCGATCGGCGATATCATGAGCTTCAGCAAGGCTCAACTTCGGGTCGAGTTCCAGATGCAGTTCGATGAAGGCACCGACGCCTGTGCTTCGCGTCCGCAGATCGTGCAGCCCCTTCGTCTCCGGGTGCCGGCGAACCAGCGCCTTGATGCGCGCGCGTTCCTCCTCCGGCAGTTCCCGATCCATCAGCACGTTCAGCGCCTCCAGCCCCACGCCGCGCGCGCCGTACAGCAGAAAGGCCGCGATCCCCAGGCCGAACAGCGGATCGAAGGCGCTGATCCCCGTCCATTGGGTCAGCAGGATGGCAACGATGACCGCCGAGTTCATCAGCAGGTCGCCGGAGTAATGCAGCCGGTCGGCTCCGATGGCGACGGATCGGGTCGCCCGGATGACGTGCCGCTGGAAGGCGATCAGCCCGGTGGTCAGCAGGATGGACAGCACCATCACGGCGATGCCTACCAGCCCCTCCCCAACCGCTTCCGGGCGGATGAGGCGGCGCACCGCCTCGATGGTCAGGAAGACGGCGGAACCGCCGATGAAGGCCGCCTGCGCCAGCGCCGCCAGCGCCTCCGCCTTGCCGTGGCCGAAGCGGTGAGCCTCGTCGGGCGGGCGCAACGCCGTGCGCACACCCAGCAGTGTCACCACGGAGGCCAACAGGTCCGTGCTGGAATCGATCAGCGACGACAGGATGCTGACCGAATCGGTCATCAGGTACGCGACCACCTTCGCCGCGATCAGCGTCATCGACACCGACACGCTGGCGTAGGTGGCGTACCGGCGAAGCCGGTGGGTGTGCGCTTCGGTCATCGGTCCCTTCGTGGGCGCCGGGCAAGGGCGGGCGCAGTTCTACGGGTAAAGCCGCTCCGTCGTCCATCGCACGGGTGTCGCATCGGCATCCCCCTCCGGGGTGTAGAGCACCCGCTCGTGCAGGCGGAAGGGCCGGTCCTGCCAGAACTCGATGCGGCGCGGCACCACGCGGAAGCCGGTCCAGTGCGGCGGGCGCGGCACGGGGCCCATCAGGCCGAACTTGGCCGCGAACTGCGCAACGCGCTTCTCCAGTTCCCACCGGCCTTCCAGGGGACGCGACTGCTGCGAGGCCCAGGCGCCGATGCGGCTTTCGCGCGGGCGGCTTTCGAAATAGGCATCGGCTTCCGCGTCGCTGACCTGCTCCACCGCCCCTTCGACGCGGACCTGGCGCTTCAGCGTCTTCCAATGGAAGCAGAGCGCCGCGTTGGCGTTGGCCAGCATCTGCTCCCCCTTGCGGCTTTCCGTGTTGGTGTAGAAAACGAATCCGCGCGGGTCGATTCCCTTAAGAAGCACCATGCGGACGGACGGAACCCCCCGGGCGTCGGCCGTGGCCAGCGCCATGGCGTTGGGGTCGTTGGGTTCGCTGCGCCCTGCCTCATCCAGCCATTCCTGGAACAGTTCGTACGGATCCCGGTCGGTCGTCTCGCTCATGATCCCCTCTTATGCGCCCCATCGGTGCGCCCAAGTGTTGCGCCCTATTCTTGCGCCGGGCGCGGCTGCGCACATTACCGTTGTGCTTCGGGGTTGAAATGCTGGTCACAGCTTCGTCCCAATTCACAGATAGCATAGGGTCGCATATATCAGTGTCCACCGGAGCGTCATCCGTGCGGCGCGCCGGCTCCTAACCTTTCGAAGGCAACATCGATGTTCGTGAAGAAGCTGGTCCCGGCGGCGGTGTGCGTCGCCTTGCTCGCGGGTTGCGCAAACACCGTCAAGGAAACCGCCAAGGAAGAAGGCATCGTGGGCGGCGTCATCTCGTCGCAGTACGGCAACGCCTCGGGCAAAGTGGCCTCTTCCGGCGCGGGCACGCTGCTCGGCGCCTTCATCGGGAAGGGTGTCACCATCAACCCGTCCGACGCCGCCGCAGCCGAAACGGCGGCACGCCGCGCCTATTCAAGCCCGGTGGGCGACCGGGTGGGCTGGACCAACCCGCAGACGGGCGCCAGCGGCACGCTGACCACGACTCGGGATGGCTACAACAGTGCCGGTCAGTATTGTCGCGAGTACCAGCAGACGGTAACCGTTGGCGGCAAGACGGAATTGGGTTACGGAACCGCTTGCAAACAGTCCGACGGTGCGTGGAAGATCGTCGCCAACTCGTAACATTGGTGCCCCGGGCTTCGGGGTGGGAAAGCTTTGGCCATAGACAGCATGCGTGACCCTTACCAAATTCTCGGGCTCAGCCGTTCCGCGAGTGCCGACGACATCAAGAAGGCGTACCGCAAGCTCGCCAAGGAACACCACCCCGACCTGAAGCCGGGCAACGCCGGCAACGAGGAGCGGTTCAAGGAAATCTCGGCGGCCTACACGCTGCTGTCCGATCCGGACAAGCGTGCCCGTTTCGACCGCGGCGAGATCGACGGGTCCGGGCAGGAGCGGCACCACGGATTCGGCGCCCGCTCCCACGCTTATTCCGGGGGAGGCGGCCGCGGCCGCGCCTACAGCGGCGGCTCCGACGATTCCTTCTTCGGCGGGGAGGACTGGTTCTCAGACCTGTTCGGCGGCGGCCGGCGGCGCGGGTCCGGATCGGGCGGCGGCCAGTCCGGCGCCGGCCATTCGGGCGGAGGCCCGAAGGCGCGCGGCAGCGACATCGCCTATTCGGTCACGGTTCCCTTCATAGAGGCGGCGCTGGGCGCCAAGCGACGCATCAACCTGTCCAACGGCAAGAGCATCGATGTCACCGTGCCCCCCGGCACGGAAGACCAGCAGAAGCTGCGCCTGAAGGGCCAGGGGCTGCCCGGAGTCGGCGGCTTCGGCGCCGGCGACGCCATCGTCGAGGTGCATGTCGAGGCGCACCCCTTCTTCACCCGCCAGGGCGCCGACATCCATGTCGAGGTGCCCATCACCCTCAACGAGGCCGTCCTGGGCGCCACCATCCGCGTGCCGACGGTCAGCGGCCCGGTCGCGGTGAAGGTCCCGCCGGGGGCCAACACCGGCTCCACCCTGCGCCTGCGCGGCAAGGGCGTGATGAACCAGGCGACCAAGCAGGCTGGCGACCAGTATGTGAAGCTGACGGTCGTCCTGCCCGACCCGCCCGACGCCGAACTGGTGAAGTTCATCGAGGAATGGGCCAAGACGCGCAGCTACGACG
>JAEZPL010000433.1 GCA_023413605.1 Pseudomonadota bacterium | reverse complement strand
CCGGCGGTGCCGGCAAGACCCCGGTCAGCATCGCCGTGGCGGACGCCCTGCGGGCGCGCGGCGTCCGGCACGCCTTCCTGACGCGCGGGCACGGCGGGCGCGAGCATGGGCCGCTGGCCGTCGACCTCGCCCGGCACGAGGCCGCCGACGTGGGCGACGAGGCGCTCCTGCTCGCCGCGCACGGTCCTTGCTGGGTGGCGCGCGACCGTGCCGCCGGGGCGCGGGCGGCGGTGGCCGGCGGCGCGCAGGCCCTGGTCATGGACGACGGATTCCAGAACCCCGGCCTCGCCAAGAATCTGTCGCTGATCGTGGTGGATGGCGGAGTCGGCTTCGGCAACGGCTTTCTGGTGCCGGCCGGCCCCTTGCGCGAACCGGTGGCGCGCGGGCTGGCCCGCGCCGACGCGGTGGTCGTGGTGGGGGACGACAAGGCCGGCGTCGCGGATCGGATCGGCCCCCGCCTGCCCGTTCTGCACGCCCGGCTGGAGCCGGCCGCTGGAGCCAGCGCACTGGCCGGCCGCGCCGTCCTGGCCTTCGCCGGCATCGGCCGGCCGGAGAAGTTCTTCGCCACGCTCGACTCCCTCGGCGCGCGCGTGGTGGACCGGGTCGGCTTCGCCGACCATCACCCCTACCGGCCGGAGGAGATCATGGCGCTGGTCGACCGTGCCGCCATGCTCGGCGCCGAACTCGTGACCACGGCCAAGGACGCCGCCCGCCTGCCGGACCCGCTGCGCGCGCTGGTGCGCGTGGTGCCGGTGCGCGTCGTGTGGCGCGATCCGGCGGCGCTGGACCGTCTGCTCGACCAGCTTAGCGACCACGAAGGATTCCATGGCGAAACCGCGTAGCCCCTTGGCGAAATGGCTGATCCGGCGGGTCGGGTACCCGCTGGAGGCGGTGTTCGTGTACGGCATCCGCGGCCTGTTCCGTGCGCTGCCGCTGGACACGGCGTCGAGCCTCGGCGGCTGGATCGGCCGCAAGGTCGGCCCGCGCCTGCCCGGCACCCGCACCGCGCGGCGCAACCTGGAGCGCGCCTTCCCCGAGAAGCCGCGGGCGGAGATCGACGCCATCATCCGCGACATGTGGGACAATCTGGGCCGCGTCGTCGCCGAATACCCGCACCTGGACGAGATCGGCGACTACGGCCCCGGCGGCCGGGTGGAGGTCATCGGCGCGGAGCACATCGACAGCCTGCGCGAGGACGGCAAGGCGGGGATCCTCGTCTCCGGCCACTTCGCGAACTGGGAGGTGCAGTCCGTCACGTCCCGCAAGATGGGGGTGGAACTGGCGCTGGTCTACCGCGCGCCCAACAACCCCTATGTCGGCAGGATGCTGACCGACATGCGCGGGGCCGCTTCCGGCATCCAGATCCCCAAGGGGGCGGAGGGCGCGCGCGCCCTCGTCCGCGTCCTGACGAAGGGCGGCCACGTCGGCATGCTGATCGCCCAGAAGATGAACGACGGCATCGCCGTCCCCTTCTTCGGGCGCGACGCCATGACCGCCCCGGCGGCGGCGCAGCTCGCCCTGCGGCTGGACATCCCGCTGGTGCCGGTGCGGGCGGAACGCGTGGGTGGCGCGCGGTTCCGCATCACCGTCCTGCCGCCGGTCGAACTGCCGGCCACGGGAGACCGCAATACAGATGTGCGTATTTTGATGGAGCGCTTGAACCATCTGTTGGAGCAATGGATCCGGGAACGCCCGGCCCAATGGCTGTGGCTGCACCGCCGCTGGCCTGACTGAGGAGGACACGCGATGTCCCTGCCGCTCGATCCGCATCTCGTGCAGCTTTATCTGGTCGCCGCGACCGTCCTGGTCCTGGCGCCGGGTCCGGATTCGCTGCTGGTCCTCTCGCGCAGCATCACCGACGGCCGCAACGCGGGCGTGGTCGCCACGATCGGCATCACGGTCGGCAACGTCGTGCATTCCATCCTGGCGGCGGCCGGCATCTCCGCCCTGATCGCGGCGTCGCCCGCGCTGTTCGACCTGCTGCGCTACGCCGGGGGCGCCTATCTCGGCTGGATCGGCGCGCGGGCGCTGTGGAGCGCCGTCACGTCCCGCAGCGCGGACGACGGCAGCGTGGAGAAGCCCGCCGACTCGGCCCCGGCCCACCGCGTCTTCCTCCAGGCTCTGCTGACGAACCTGCTGAACCCGAAGGTCATCCTGTTCTATCTGGCCTTCGTGCCTCAGTTCGTGGCCCCGATGCTGGGCCATGTCGCGGTGCAGACCTTCGTTCTGGGCTCCATCCTCGCCGGGCTCGGCTGCATCTACCTGCTCGGTGTTGCGGCGCTCAGCGCCGGGGCGGCGCGGCGGGTCCTGTCGAACGCGCGGGTCAAGGCGGTGCTGGACGGTGTCGCGGGCGTGCTGTTCCTGGGATTCGCGCTGCGCCTGCTGCTGACCGACCGGCGCATCGCCTGACCGCCGAAATTCCGGCGGCCCGGCCGCTTGGCCCTGCGGCGAAAAACGGCACAGAGTCTGTGGACGAGCGTGGAATGCGGTGTCATAGTGCCGCCCGCGTTAGACCGGCCACCCGAACGGCCGAATGGCCCTTCCGATCGCGAGCGACGATGAGCGAGAAGATCTCCCTGATCACCTGGATGGCGAACATCCACATCCGGTTTGTGACCTGGCGGACCGGCGAGAAGGTCGGCACCGACCGTTTCGGCAACACCTACTACCGCGCCAAGAGCGCCCATCCCGGTGTGAAGGAGCGCCGCTGGGTGCTGTACGCCGGCGAGCCCGACGCGACCAAGGTTCCGCCGGAATGGCACGCCTGGCTGCACCACACCACCAAGCAGCCGTTGCCCGAGGGCAACAGCCCCTTCCACAAGCCGTGGCAGAAGGAGCATATCCCGAACCTGTCCGGCTCCCTCCAGGCCTACCGGCCGCCGGGGCACCAGTATGCCGGCGGGCAGCGCGTGCGCGCCACCGGCGATTACGAACCGTGGACGCCGAGCTGAGACGCCGACAGGCCGAAACGTCATCCCGAGACGTCAGGCGTCCCCTTAGGAAAATCGCATGCGCCGCAACGTGATCGAAACCGTGCTCGGCGGGGTTGTCCTCGCCGTAGCCGGGTTTTTTCTCGCTTTCGCTTACACCAGCGCCGATCTGCGCAAGGTGAACGGCTACGAGATCACCGCCAATTTCTCCAGCATCTCCGGCCTCCAGGCCGGTGCGGACGTGCGCATCAGCGGCGTGAAGG
>JAEZPL010000430.1 GCA_023413605.1 Pseudomonadota bacterium | reverse complement strand
GGTTGGAGGCGGCGCGGGCCTGCTCGCGCGCCTGGTCCAGCTCGGCATGGAGCGGCAGGATCAGCGACGCGTTCTCGGCCAGGCGCAGGCTCTCCGGGCGGATCGCCACCCCTTGAGCGCGCAGCCGGTCGATCTCGGCGAGCAGCGCGTCGACCTTTTCCCTCAGCACGGCCTCGTCGGTGAGGTCGCACAGGCGGATGGCGCGGCGGGCGACCTTGTCCTCATAGGCCGGGCCGATGCCGCGGCCGGTCGTGCCGATCTTGCCGGCGCCGCGGGCCTCCTCGCGCGCCTTGTCCAGGGCGCTGTGCACCGGCAGGATCAGCGGCACGTTCTCGGCGACGATCAGGGACGCGGGCGACACCTCGACGCCCTGGCTCTTGATCGCCGTGACTTCGCGGATGAAGGCCCAGGGGTCGAAGACGACGCCGTTGCCGATGACCGACAGCTTGCCCTGCCGAACCACGCCCGAGGGCAGAAGGCTCAGCTTGTACGTCACGCCGTTGATCACCAGCGTGTGGCCGGCGTTGTGACCGCCCTGGAAGCGCACCACGACGTCGGCCCGGCTGGACAGCCAGTCGACGATCTTGCCCTTGCCCTCGTCGCCCCACTGGGCGCCGACCACCGCCACGTTGGCCATGTGTGTCTCCGCAGAAAAAAGAAGTCGTGCATCATCCCCTCCACGACGGAGGGGGTAAGGAAAATTCCGTTAGCGGCGCCCTACTCCAGCGCCTTCACCGCCCCATCGGCCAGCAGGTGGCCGCACTGGAGGCGCCGGGCCTCCGCCGCAGGGTCGGCCGCCGGGGCCAGCCCGGCCACGGTCACCCACCCTTCGGCGCGCAGCTTGCCCGCCGCAACCCAGGATGTGCCATGCGGCACATAAACGCGCTTGGCGGCCTCCGGTGCCGGAACGGCGCGCAGCAGCGTGTCCATGTAGAGGGTGAAGCCGGTCGCCGGCTCGCCCTGCTCCTCCTCTTCCCAGCGGGCTCCGGCGCGGTAGCGCCCGCCCGCCCCCAGTTCGCCGCGCACGTCGCGCGCGAACAGGGTGAAGCTGAGGCCGGTCTGGTATTCGAAGCCGCGATGCTCCACCAGATCGATGGTGATGGTCAGGTCCGGCCACGCCGCGCGCAGCAGGCGCAGCGCGTCGGTCAGGCGGCGGCGATCCTTTTCCGCCGCGTCGGGCAGCGACAGACCGGCCAGCACCTGCATGGCGCGCTCGGCCGGGCCGGACGCCATCATCAGCGTTTGCAGCAGAGTGGCCGCCGGGCCGCCGACCGCCGCCACGGCGGCGGCGTCCTTGCGGTCGAGCGCGGCGCGCAGGCGGCGCGTCTCATCCTCGGCGAGGCCGAGGCCGCGGCACACCAGCGGCACCATCGTCGGCACGCACAGGTCGACGGACAGGTGCTGCACCCCGACGCTTTCCAGCGCGTGGGCGGCCAGCAGGATCACCTCGGCGTCCGCCTCGGCCTCCAGCGGGCCGATCAGTTCGACGCCGACCTGGGTGAACTGCCGCTCCTGGCGAAGCTGAGTGCCCTTCACGCGCAGCACCTGCCCGGAATAGCACAGGCGCACCGGGCGCGGCTCGTTCTTCAGGCGGGTGGTGGCGATGCGGGCGATCTGCGGCGTGATGTCGGCGCGCACGGCCATCATGCGCTGCGACAGCGGATCCATCAGGCGGAAGGTCTGCTTCGCCATGGCGGCGCCCGAGCCGGACAGCAGATTGTCCTCGAACTCCACCAGAGGCGGCTTCACGCGCTGGTAGCCGTGGGCGGTGAATTCCGTCAGCAGCCGTTCCACCGCCGCCGCTTCATGCGCCGCCTCGGGCGGCAGCACGTCGTGCAGGCCGGCGGGCAACAGGGCGGAACTCATGGAATCTGCGGGCATGGCCAGCGTCGTCTCGTAAAAATGGACAAGGGCCGACGCACCGCGGTCGAGGCGAACGTCGGACACACGGTGCGGGTCAATACCCCACCCCCATTCTCCATGCAAACGGAAAAGCCCCGCAGGCTGTGCCCGTCTCCCCTGCGCGAACCACAGCCGCGGGGCGGCCCGTGGACCCAATTCCCCGAAAACCAGGTTGAATTCGGTTGAGAAATGTCGGATTTCTGCGCCCGAACAGACCTGCGGCACCCCGGGGCAACGCGCCATGGCCCGCCCATCGGCCAGCTACGAAGTGCAAATCTACCAGTCGGACCACTGGGTGCTCGACCTCCGGTTCGAAACCGAGGCGGAGGCGCTGGCCCGCGCCCGGCGAATCCTGTCCGGCGGAAAGGCGGACGGCGCCCGGGTGGTGCGCGACTGGCGGCGGGCGGACGGGCGGCACATCGAAACCGAAATCCACGCCGAGTTCCGCCCCGTGTCCCGGACGGTGACCATCGTCCCCATCGACGAGGCGCCGCCGCTCTGCCGGACCGTTCAGGACTGCTACGGCGTGCAGAGCCGCATGGTCATGAACCGGATGCTGCGCAACTACGTCGAGCGGGCGGTCGTGACCCCGACCGAGCTGATGCACAACCATGCCGAACTGGCGCGGTTGCAGAACACCGACACCCTCATGCCCACCGCGGTGGGGCGCGTGGCGGCCCTTCAGGCGGAAAGGACGGGCGGCGACGGCCGCACCCGCCGCGACGCGCTGAACGCCCTGCTCCACGACATTGCCGAGCGGGCGCGCGGCGCGGCGCTGCGCAAGGATCTGCCGGCCATCGCCGCCACCGGCTTCCGGCCGGCCTTCGACGCCCTGGACGCCGGGACGGAACCGGAGGAGCGCGACTTCCTCGCCCGTGTCGTTCTGTCGCGGGAACTGGTGCAGATGCGCAATTGGCTCGCCAAGCTGGATTTCCTGGGCGAACTGGTGCGGGAGGACGGCGGGCTGGCCGACGCGCCGCTCGCCCTGCTGGACGGGTTCATCGCCGACGTGCTGGGTGCCCCCTCCGTCGTGCAGGAGCTTCTGGGCATCCAGGGCAGCCTGGCGGAGGCGCTGTGCAACCTGATCGACCTGTCGCGCGGCCGGATGGCGGCGGGCGACCGGACGGACGACGACCGCGCCGTCCATCTGAATGAGTTGCTGGCCTTCCATGATCTGGACCAGACGCGGCTGGTCATCCTGGATCTCGTGCGCCGGCAGTTGAAAGGCACGCAGCCGCTGTACCGTTTCGATCCCGGACAGGAGAAGGACGCCTTTTTGGAGGTTCTGAGGCGCGCCATCACCCCGGCCGGCGTCACCGGCGGCGGCCCGATGGCGGAGGCGCTGGTGCTGCGCAGCCTGCGTTTCCTGGAGGGCGGCGGGGCCAAGGGACGGCGGCGGGCCATCGACGACGTGGTCGCCGGCATCCCCGAGGCCGCGGACAAGCTGCGCTTTTTGGTCACGCTGGCCGACTCCGACCTCGGCCTCCAGCACGCACGCGACATCGGCACGGCGCTGGACCGGCTGACCCGCGATCCGGCCGACTTCGCCCGCTTCATCGACCGGCGCCACCCCGTGATGGCCAACCTGGAAGCCCTGACCGCGCTTTACGAACGCGTCACCGAGGCTCCGCTGCCGGAGGACACGCGCGGACGGCTGGCCGACAACCTGGACCACATGCTGGTCGCCTACATCATCAGCAGCCGCGTCGTGGAGCAGTACGACAACCCGGACGACCCGCTGCGACGCCGCGCCCACCGCCTGATGCAGCTCTGCCTGCCGGGAACGCTGCGCAGCCGCCGGGCGCTCGACATGGTCCGCCAGCGCGTCGTCGCCCACCTGCGCCAGCCGAACTTCGATCAGAAATACGTCGAAGACCTGCCCGACCCCGACGAGCGGCAGCGCGCCCTGCGGGAGTTCCACCGCCTGTTGGAAGAGGCCGGGCTGACCTGACGGGGACGGCAGAGCGGAGACGGAAAAAAGGGCCGCGTCATGATGGCGCGGCCCTTTTTTATCGGTCTGGCGTCGGGGTCAGCGCCCGAAGACGTCGGCCTTCACGGTGGCGAAGGCCCAATCGAGCCAGGGCAGAACCGCTTCCATGTCGTCATTCTCCACCGTCGCCCCGCCCCACAGGCGCAGGCCCGGAGGAGCGTCGCGGTAGGAGCCGACGTCGAAGGCGGCCTCTTCCTTCTCCAGCAGCGCGGCGAGCTTCTTGGCGAAGTCCGCCTGGGCTTCCGGCGGCAGAGCGGTCACGTCCGGATCGGTGAAGCGCAGGCAGATCGCGGTGCAGGACCGGATCGCCGGATCGGCGGCCAGGAAGCCGGCCCATGGGCTGGCCTCCACCCACTCCGCGACGATGCGCAGGTTCTGCTCCGACCGGCGGATCAGCTGCGGCAGGCCGCCCACCGACAAGGCCCAGCGCAGGCCGTCGATGGCGTCCTCCACGCACAGCATGGACGGGGTGTTGATGGTGTCGCCGACGAAGATGCCCTCGATCAGCTTGGCGCCTTTCGTAAGGCGGAAGATCTTCGGCAGCGGGCGGTCGGGCTGGAAGCTTTCCAGCCGTTCCACGGCGCGGGGGCTCAGCACCAGCATGCCGTGCGCGGCCTCGCCGCCCAGCACCTTCTGCCAGGACCAGGTGGCGACGTCGATCTTGCTCCAGGGAATGTCCATGGCGAAAGCGGCGGAGGTCGCGTCGCAGATCGACAGGCCCTGGCGGTCGTCCGGGATCCAGTCCGCGTTCGGCACCCGCACGCCGGAGGTCGTGCCGTTCCAGGTGAAGACCACGTCGCGGCTGAAATCCACCTGCCCCAGGTCCGGCAGCTCGCCGTAGGTGCTGCTCTGGATCGTCCGCACGTCGGGCAGCTTCAGCTGCTTTGTGACGTCGGTGACCCACTCCTTGCCGAAGCTTTCCCAGGCCAGCATGTCCACGCCACGGGCGCCCAGCAGGTTCCACAGCGCCATTTCCACAGCACCCGTGTCCGACGCCGGAACGATGCCGATGCGGTAGTCGCCGGGGATCGCCAGGATGGCGCGGGTCAGGTCGATGACCTCCTTCAGCTTCGCCTTGCCCGGCTTCGAACGGTGGGAGCGGCCGAGCAGCGCGCCGTCCAGCGCGTCCAGGGACCAGCCGGGCCGCTTGGCGCAGGGGCCGGAGGAAAACAGCGGGTTCGACGGCCGACGGGCGGGCTTCATGGAGGCACTTCTCCCCGGAACTGGGATTGCGGTTTCGGCGCGGACGATAGGTCGTGCGCCACCACCCGTCAATTATCCCCGCACGCGCAACAGGGTCGCCTGGATGTGCCGGATGCCGACCGCGTCGCAGATGTAATAGCAGACGGCGACGCGCCCGTCGGCCAGCACGGTCGCCCAGGGATAGCCGGTGTCCGGCGACGGCGCGTCGTCGCGGATGACGACCTCCGGCGCGTCGTCCAGCGAGCCCCTCGACGGGTTCCACAGGCGAGCACGGACGCCGTAGGGCTTGTGGCGGTAGCCGTGGACGACCAGCAGCCGCCCATCGGGCAGTGGGCAGGCATCGTACGGGTGGCCCACCACTCCGGTCTGCTGCCAGGGCTCCCAGCTTTCCCCCAGGTCGCGGGAGACGGAGGTGACCAGATGGTCCTTCAGGCCGGTCGTGCGGTGAAAAGCGATCAACCGCCCATCCTCGGTCAGGTGCAGCGCGGTTTCGCAGAAGCCGGCCTTGCCTTCCGCGTCACGGGCGATGGTGCTGCGCAGGTCCCACGTCTCGCCCTGGTCTCGGGAGGCGTACAGGTAGCTGGTGTACGGCCCGCCGGTGTACGTCGCCATCAGCAGCGTACCGTCCGGCGCCTCCACGGCGCGGCCGCGTACGGCGCCGCCCAGCATCGGGCGTACGCCCGGAATGATCGGCCCCTGGTCGGGCAGTTCCGGCAGATAGCGGTGCGGCGACCAGCTCCGCCCGCCGTCGTCGCTGAACCGCGTGTGCCCGCCCCAGAACAGGAAGAAGGTGCCTGAGGTATCTGCGTTTCCGAGCAGGTGGATGCCCTTCTCCCGCAGCCGCGCGCCGTGGTGGGCGGACATCGGGTACCAGGAGAAGCCGCCCATCACGATCCGGCCGGAGCGCAGCACCAGCAGGTTCGCATCCTGGTCGCCCGCCTCCGGGTCCGTGGGCAGGGCCTGCGGCTCGCCCAACGGTTCGAAATCCGGGGAGAAGCGCTGCATCACGAGGTGGGAGCGCGAGTCCACATGGTCCACGCTGTCGAAATCGCCGCTTCCCTCCGCCGGTTCCCCATGCAGCCAGCGGTGGTCGCGGGCACGGCGGAAAGCGACGAGCACCGTTCCGTCAGCGAGCGTCGCGGCCGAGGGGAAGGCCGAATAGAAGCGCCGGTCGCTGTAGACGACCCGATGCGAAAGGATGTCGATCATGGACCTGGACCGCCGCCGTGAGCCGCCTGCGCGCGTCCGCAACGTGCGGGCGCGCTTCTCGGCTCCTTGTCCAGCGGGACGGGTGAAGGATTCCTTTACGGTCCCCATGATCCCCTGATAGTCACACGCATACGGGCTTCCCCTTTTTGCAGACAAGACGGCCGGCCATGACCGAATCGACCACCGCGAACATTCCCTATGGCCGCCACCGCGACCGCAACGACCTGTCGCAGGTTCTGCCCCTGACCACGCCCTTTTCGTTGCTGATCGACCCGTCGAACGGCTGCAACTTCCGCTGCGTCTTCTGTGCCACGGGCACGCCGGAGCTTCTGAAGGAGGTCGGCCGCCCGCGCGGTTCCATGAAGTTCGACCTGTTCCGCAAGATCGTGGACGACATCGCCGATTTCGACGCGCCGCTGAAATCCGTCCACCTCTACAAGGACGGGGAGCCGCTGGTGAACCCGCGGGTGGACCACATGGTCCATCTGCTGAAGGCGCGCGGGCTGGCCCGCCATGTGGAGAGGACCAGCAACGGGTCCCTGCTGACGCGGGAACGGACGGACGCCCTGCTGGCCGCCGGGCTGGACGCCCTGCGCGTGTCGGTCTATGGGGCCAGCGACGCCATGTACAAGCGCGTCACGCGCCGGTTCGACAGTTTCCAGACCGTCGTGGACAACGTCGCCTACCTGCACCGCCGCAAGACGGAGCTGGGCCGCGCCTTCCACCTGCACTGCAAGATCATCAACGTGGAGCTGACGGCGGAGGAGCGGCAGACCTTCATCGACACCTTCTCCCCCATCGCCGACAGCATTTTCGTCCATCCGGTGCACGGGGAAACCCTGGCCGAGGAGAGCGCCTTCGCCGCCGCCCCGGACACGGAACGGAAGGTCTGCTCGGAGCCGTTCCTGAAGCTCGCCATCAACTTCAACGGCGCGGTGTCCGTCTGCTGCGCCGACTGGAGCATGGGGACCATCGTCGGCAACGTGGCCGAGGAACGGCTGATCGACATCTGGAACGGCGCCCGGCTGCGCGATTTCCGCCTGAAGCACCTGGAAGGCCGGCGCGACGAGATTCCCGCCTGCCGAGGCTGCGCCTATGTGCAGACCCTGCCCGCCGACAACAACCTGGACGCCTTCGCCGCCGGCCTGATCCCCAAATACCGCGCGACCATCTGAATTATCGCCGCCTGAATCACGGCCGCCGGCCGGCGCGGAACGGCACGGCCGCGGCGCCTTCGGCCCCCTTCTCCGTCCCCTTGGGCGCGTCGGTTTCCACCGGCATGTCGGACAGCAGGTCCTTGATCCGCACGTCCAAAATCTTCTCCTGGCTGGCTTCGGCCTGGTCGAGGAGTTGGGCGGTCCGGTCCTGCCAGGGCAATTCCAACCCGCCGAGCCCGCGCACGGAGCCGCGCAGACCGATCCCCAACGCCTTCATCAGGTCGTAGAGCGTCGCCTCGCCCAGATCGCGCGTCACCACCCAGGCGTCGCGGGTGGTGTGCGCCACCCAATGGGCGTCGCGAAGCTGCTCCAGGATGCCGTCGATCAGCACCGTGCCGACCGGCACGCGCCCGACCAGCGTGCGCCGCCGCAGGCCGACGCCCAGGCGGCAGGCGTCCATCAGCTCGTGCAGCACCGCCAGCGCCAGCCCCAGCCGCTGCGCGGGCAGCAGCCCCTCCGGCCCGCCGCGCGTGATCTTGCCGGCCCGCCATTCGGGCAGGGACGCGGTGACCACCGCGCCGAACAGCACGGTCGACCAGGCGATGTACAGCCAGAACAGGAAGATCGGCACCGTCGCCAGCGCGCCGTAGATGGTCTGGTAGGCCGGGAATTCCTTCATGTACATGGCGAATCCGGCCTTCGACGCCTCCAGCAGCACCGAGGCGATCGCCCCGCCGCAGGCGGCGTCCAGCCAATAGACGTCGCGGTTCGGGATGATGATGTACAGAAGCGTGCAGCCGACCAGCTGAAGCAGGAACGGCAGAACCGCCCCGATTCCCACCAGCGGGTCGGCGAAGCTTTCCAGATGGGCGAACTGAAGCACCGCCCACAGCGTGCTGGACAGCGACAGGCTGGCGCCGGCGAACAGGGGGCTCAACGACACCACGGCCCAGAAGGACAGGATGCGCGTCACGT
>JAEZPL010000417.1 GCA_023413605.1 Pseudomonadota bacterium | reverse complement strand
GCACCAGCCCGAGCAGAGCCACGTCGGCCGGCTTCATGGCGGTGATGTCGCGGCCCTTGTAGAGGATCTGGCCGCGCGTGGGCGTCAGGAACTTGGTGAGCAGGTTGAACACCGTGCTCTTGCCCGCTCCGTTCGGCCCGATCAGCGCGTGGATGGTGCCGCGGCGGACCTGGAGGTTGACCTCCTTCACCGCGATGAAGCCCTTGAACTCCTTGGAGAGTCCGCGCGCTTCGAGAATGATGTCCGTCACGACGGTCGTTCCCGTGATTGTCTGCCCAGGTGTGGTTGGCCGCGTGGCGCGGACGATTACGGCTTCTTGACCAGAGGGCAGGTGCTGCGCTCCAGCGGCAGGAAGGCGTCGTCGCCGGGAATGGGCCGGAGAATCTTCATCAGGTCCCATTCGGACTTGGATTCATCCGGGCCCTTGGCCTGGGCGAGGTACATTTCATGGACCATGCGCCCGTCGTCGCGGATCTTGCCGCCCTTCGCGAAGAAGTCGTTGATGGTGACGTTGCGCAGCTGTTCGCGCACCTTTGCCGCGTCGTCCGTACCGGCCGCCTTGATCGCGTTCAGGTAGGTCATGGTTGCCGAATAGGCGCCGGCCTGGATGTCGGTCGGCATCGCGCCGAACCGCTTGTGGAACCGCTCCGAGAACGCCCGGGTCTCGTCGTTGTAATCCCAATAGAAGCCGGTGGTGAACTTCACGCCGTTCGCCACGGCCGGCCCCAGCGCGCGCAGATCGCTGAGGAAGACGAGCATGGCGGCAATCGACTGGTTACCGCTGGTGATGCCGAATTCCTGCGCCTGCTTCAGCGAGGTGCTGAAATCCGTCCCGGCGTTGGCCAGCGCGATCACGTTGGCGCCCGATCCCTGGGCCTGGAGAAGGTAGGACGCGAAATCGTTGGTGTTGAGCGGATGCCGGACCGTGCCGACGACCTTGCCGCCCATCTCCTTCACCATGTCGGCGGTGTTCTTCTCCAACGAGTGGCCGAAGGCATAGTCCGCCGTGATGAAGTACCAGTCCTTGCCGCCTTCCTGCATGATGGCCCGACCGGTGCCGGTGGCCAGCGCGTAGGTGTCGTACACGTAATGGATGCCGTAGGGCGAGCATTCAGCGTTGGTCAGGGCGGTCGAGGCCGAGCCGGCGGCGATGGTGATGCGCTTGCGCTCCGCCCCCAGCTTCTGAATGGCGATGGCGGAGGCGGAGTCCGTCGATTCGATGATGGCGTCGACGCGGTCCTGGTCGAACCAGCGGCGCGCCGTGGCCGAGGTGATGTCGACCTTGTTCTGGTAATCCGCCGAAATGACCTCGATGGGCTTGTCGAGGACCTTGCCGCCGAAATCCTCAACGGCCATCTGCGTCGCGACGACGACCGCCTTGCCGCCATTGCCCGAATACACGCCGGTCATATCGACGATGACGCCGATCTTCACGACATCGTCCGAAACGCCCTGGGCGATCGCGGGTGTCGCGGCGGCCAACACAGCCGCGAGCGTGGCCGCCGAAAGCGTGAAGCGATTCTGTGCCATTCCCCATTTCCTCCATGCTCTTTCTTGTGTGCGGGCCTGCGAAGGCCGCGAACCGATCCCGGTCCCGCACACCAGTCAGCAAGGAGCATGCCAATGTATGAAAAGCGTGACCGGCCGGGATTTCGGGAGCCGGGGAGAGCGTGGAAGGCTGTTCATCGGGAACACAGTGTTCACGGCGCGCACAAGAAAGATGTGTTTGCACCGTGGACACAGGAGACCGCTCGCGGGATGCGTCACTTCATCGACGCAAGCCGCTTGTACAGGTAGGTCCGCGAGATGCCGAGTTCCTCGGCCGCCCGCTTCTTGTTGCCGCCATGCCGTTCGAGCGCTTCGCGGATCAGCGTCTCCTCGACGCTTCCGACGGCGACGCGCATGTCTCCCGGCGCGGGGGCTGGCGCGACCGCGGCGGACGACGGCGCGGCCATGCCGGGAAGCGCCGAAGGCCGGAAGTCCTCGACCTTGATCGTCGTGCCGTCGGAAAAGATGGCGGCCCGCTCCACCTCGTGAAGCAGTTGGCGCACGTTGCCCGGCCAGCGCAGCGTTTGCAGATAGCCATAGACCTTTTCATCGACGAACAGCGGCCGGCGCCGGTCGCGGGCCGCCATTTTGGCCAGAAAACCCTGGACGATGGCGGGAATGTCCTCCAGCCGCTCCCGCAGCGGCGGGATCTTCAAGGTGACCGGGCTGATCCGGTAATAGAGGTCCAACCGGAATTTTTCACTCTGGATCAGTTGCCCGAGATCCCGGTTCGTGGCCGAGACGAGACGGAAGTCCGAATAGCGCAACTGCTCGCCACCGACACGCTCGAAGGCCCCGTCCTGGAGGACGCGCAAGAGCTTGACCTGCAGGTCCAGGGGCATGTCCCCGATTTCGTCCAGGAACAGCGTGCTGCGGTTGGCGAGTTCGAACTTGCCCTTGCGCCCCTTCCGCTCGGCCCCGGTGAAGGCGCCGGGCTCATAGCCGAACAGTTCGCTTTCCGCCAGACTGGCGGGCAGAGCGGCCGAGTTCACCGTGACCATGGAGCGTGAGTGGCGCGAACTCAAGGTGTGGATCGCGTGGGTCACCAGTTCCTTGCCGGTCCCGCTTTCGCCGAGCACCAGAATGGGGATGTCCAGGGGAGCGACCTTCGCGATGTCCGCCTTCAGCTGGCGGATCGCGTCGCTCGTCCCGATGATCTGGTCGAGCCCGGTCGGCCGGGTCAGAAGCCCGCTGAGTTCGCGCTTGTACAGGGCAACCTCGTCGCGCAGCCGGGTGACCTCCTGACTCAGCTCCTGAAGCTGTTCGGGGGCCTTGAACATCACCTTCCCAATGGCGCCGACCACCCGTCCGTCATCGAGAATCGGAGTCCGGTTGACCACACGCGTGACGCCGCGCATCTGCTGAAGCTTACCGATTTCCGCCTTGCCCGACTGCACGACATGATGCAGGCGGGTGTTCTCGATGACCTCCGTCACCGGCTTGCCGATCGCCTCTCCGGTGTGGAGGTGAAAGAATCCCTCATGGACCGGGCTGATGAATCGAACCCTTGCCTCGTCATCAACCACCGTCATGCCCTCGTAGGGATCGCTGACGAAATGGTTCAGGATGGAATAGGCAAAATCGACGCTGCCCACGAAATCCAAAAGCGTGTCTTTTTGATTTTCCTCATGAATCAGGAACAGGCACACATCGCGGTTGCGCCACGCCAGAACGACATACCGTTTCTTTTCAACGTTGATTCCGAAAAGTCTCCGTTCCGCCAAGCGGTTCCGTAGTCCATTGATCTGCACCTGCACATCTTCCCGGCCACCGAGACCGTTTTGGAAGGTGACTTTGCCGTTGGCGTCCAGAACCAACACACCGGACTTGATTTCGTCCGCACTTCCGCTCACGACCATTCCCTCCTGACGACTGACGTTCTTCGACGCCTGACGGCAGGGTAGCGCCGTTTCGTGTCATCTGGAACTACATATCGCACACGTAAGTGTGTTCGTGGCGCGAACACTCCATGCAACCCACCCCCATTCACGCGCCTGCTCTATACGCCATTTATCCATTTCTTATCAATAGGTTAGACGCGATCCCCACCGAGGTGGCACGACGTTTGCTGTACGGGAAGGCATCAATCAAGCGCGGAGCCGCGAGACAACATGCTTCCGATGGACAACCTTCCCGACGCGCCGAGCGGACAGCCGTTTGGAATGCTCTCCGGGATCCGGGTTCTGGATCTGACCACGTCGATTGCCGGCCCCTACGCATCACAACTTTTGGGCGATTTCGGCGCTGATGTGGTGAAGATCGAAAGGCCGGAAAGTGGCGACGACGCCCGCGCCTGGGGGCCGCCGTTCCTGGATGGCGAATCTCTTTGGTTCATCAGCGTCAACCGGAACAAGCGCAGCCTCACCCTCGACTACACAAAGCCGGAAGGGCGGGCCATCCTGCTGGATCTGGTCAAGCAATCCGACGTCGTGCTGGTCAACATGATCCAGCGGACGCAGGAGAAGCTGGGCCTCACCTACGACGCGCTCTCGGCGGCGAAACCGGACCTCATCTTCGCGGCCATCACCGGTTTCGGAATGAGCGGCGCGCGGACCGACCTCCCCTGCTACGACCTGATCGCCGAGGGCTACAGCGGCATCATGGATCTGACGGGCGAACTGGACGCGCCGCCGCAGAAGGTGGGCAGCCCGGCCGCCGACATGCTCGCCGGGCAGGACGCGGCACTCGCCGTCTGCACCGCCCTGTTCGAGCGGGAGCGGACCGGTGCAGGCCGGAAGATCGACATCTCGCTGGTCGAGAGCATGACCCGCTTCATGACGCCCCGCCTCGTCTCCTTCCTCGGCTCCGGCGAACTGCCCCGGCGCTCGGGCGGGCGCGACAGCGTCATCGCCATCTACCAGACCTTCGAGACCGCCGACGGGCCGATCACCCTGGGGCTCGGCAACGATGGCATCTGGCGGCGCTTCTGCGCGGCCATCGGGCGGCCGGAATGGGCCGAGAACCCCCGTTACGCAAACAACATCAAACGCCGGGAAAGCCGCCCGGAAATCGTGGCGAACATTCAGGAGGTTCTGCGCGGCCGCACGCGGGCGGAGTGGCTGTCGCTGTTCGCCCAGGCCCGTGTCCCCGCCGGCCCGATCAACCGCCTGGACGAGGTCGCCGCCGATTCCGAGCTTCAGGCCCGCGGTCTGGTCTACACCATGCGCAACGGTGAACGCGCGCAGCCGCAGGTCAATCTCGGCATCCAGGTCGACGGCGCGGCGACCTCGCCCCGCTTGCCGGCGCCGCGCCTGGGCGAACACACGCAGGCCATTCTTCAGGAACTGGCCGGCCTTGCCGAGAGCGACCTCGCCGCGCTGCGCCGCGCCAGCATCATCTGACCATCAACATTCCGATCGGGAGGAAACAAAATCATGGCGTACGACACGATTCTCTACTCCGAAGACGGACCCATCGGCACGCTGACGCTGAACCGCCCGGACGACGGCAACATGTTCAATGTTCAGATGTGCCACGAGATCCGGGATTGCATCAACGAAGTGCGGCGCGAGACGCGCACCCGTGTCCTGGTCATCACCGGCGCCGGCGACAAGTTCTTCTGCACCGGCGGCCGCAAGGACGGCATGGAGGATACCCAGCTTTACGCCGGCGTCCTGCCGACGCTGGAGATGTACGAGAGCATCGACAGGCTTCAGAAGCCGGTCATCGCCTCGGTCAACGGCTTCGCCGTCGGCGGCGGCAACGTCCTGCAGATGGTCTGCGACCTGACCATCGCCGCCGACACCGCCATCTTCCGGCAGGTCGGCCCCATGGTCGGCAGCTTCGACGCCGGCTACGGCACCTGGTACCTGGAAGACCTCGTCGGCAAGAAGCGCGCGAAGGACATCTGGTTCCGCAACCCGAAGATCACCGCCGCCGAGGCGGCCGAGATGGGCCTGATCAACAAGGTTGTTCCGGCGGCCGAGCTGAAGGACGCGACGCGCAAGATGGCGCTGGAAATCGCCGACCGCGGTCCGCTGGCGCTGGCCTCGCTGAAGGCGGCCTTCAACGCGCGTCACGGCGGCGTCGGCGGCCTGTCCCGCATGGCCCACGACCTGCTGCTGCGCGGCTATCTGGAGACGGACGAGTCGCACGAGATGGCGGCCTCCTTCGCCGAGCGCCGCAAGCCGTCCCCGGACAAGTTCGGCCGTTGATGCTCCAGCAACCGACAGAAGGAGACCGTCCGTGAACACGGTGCTCACGCTCCACGATCCGGAGTTGGCGGCCGGCTACAAGGCGGCCGGTGTCTGGCGCGACGAAACCCTCTACGGGCTGCTTGCCAAGCACGCCGCCGAGCAACCGGACCGCTACGCCCTGCGCGACGGTTACCGCCGGCTGACGTGGCGGCAGCTGCTGGCCTGGGTGGACAGCGTCGCCGACGACCTCGACGAGGCCGGAGTCCGGCGCGGCCAGCGCGTTTCCGTCTGGTTGCCCAATCGGGTGGAGGCCGTCGTCGTCTTCCTGGCCTGCTCCCGCAACGGCTATGTCTGCAACCCGTCGCTCCACCAGAACTACACGGTCGCCGAGATCACGGGGCTGCTGGAACGGGTGAACTGCGCGGCTCTGTTCGCCCAGACCGGCTATGGAGCGGACGCGGACCGCGCCGACGTCTTTACCGCCGCCCGCAACCTGCCGAGCATGAAGCGCATCTACCGGCTGGAGCCGTACGGCGGCCGGTGGTGCGGCGCCGACCAGCCCTTCCCGGCGACCGCGCCGCGCCGTCCGGTGCTGGCGGAGCCGGTGGCCAACGCCGACAAGGTCGTCTATCTGGCCTTCACCTCCGGCACGACCGGAGCGCCCAAGGGCGTCATGCACTCCGACAACACCCTGCTGGCGAACGGCCGGGCGCTGGTGGAGGATTGGAATCACGGGCCGGACACCGTGCTGCTCAGCCTCAGCCCGCTGAGCCACCACATCGCCACGGTGGCCCTGGAGCAGATGCTGGCCGCCGGCTGCGAGCTTGTCGTCAACGATCCGCCGCCGGGCATGAAGCCGCTGGACTGGATCCAGGAGACCGGCGCCACCTACATCATGGGAGTGCCGACCCACGCGATGGACATCCTTGCGGAGATGCGCCGCCGGGGCCAGTCCACGCTGGGGGCCGTCACGATCTTCTACATGGCGGGCGCGGCCATTCCGCAGGAACTGGCGAAGAGTTTCCTCGCGATCGGCGTCACGCCGCAGAACATCTACGGCATGACCGAAAACGGGTCGCACCAGTACACGCGCCCGGACGACGACGTGGACACCATCACCGCCACCTGCGGCCGTGCCTGCCGGGGCTATGAAGTCCGCATCTGGAAGCAGGATGCCCCAGACGTCGAGGCCGCCCCCGGCGAGGTCGGCGAGATCGGCGGGCGCGGCGGCGTGCTGATGCTGGGCTATTTCGACAATCAGGCCGCCACCGAGTCATCCTTCAACCGGCATGGCTGGTTCATGAGCGGCGACCTCGGCCGGTTCGACGCGAACGGCAACCTGGAGATCGTCGGGCGCAAAAAGGACCTCATCATCCGCGGCGGCCACAACATCCACCCGTCGCGCATCGAGGAACTGGCGCTGAAGCACCCGTCGGTGCGGATCGCCGCCGCCATCCCCATCGCCGACGCCCGGCTTGGCGAGAAGGTGTGCCTGGTCCTGTCGGTGGACGGAGCGCCCCCCTCGGCGGACGACATCCTGCTGCACCTCCATCGCGCCGGCCTGTCCAAGTACGACATGCCCGAATTCATGGTGATCGTCGCCGATTTCCCGCTGACGGCCAGCGGCAAGGTGCTGAAGCGCGGTCTCGTCGAGTGGGTGAAGACCGGGAAGATCGTGCCCGAACCCGTGCGCTGGAACGCCCGCATCCTTACGAAGGAACCGCAGTGATGCCTGTTCTGCTGTCGCAACGCGATGAACTGGCGGTCCTCACGCTCGACCGCCCCGAGGCCCTGAACGCGCTGAGCTTTTCCATCCTGGAGGAGATCGGCCGTACGCTCGACGAGGTCGCGCGGACGGACGCCCGTGCGCTGCTGGTGACGGGGGCCGGGCCGAAGGCCTTCTGCGCCGGGGCCGACATCAAGGAGCTGACGGGCCGGTCGCTGCTCGACCAGAAGCGCGGTGCGGAGCTTGGTCAGGCGGTGTTCGCCAAGCTCGCCGACCTGCCGATGCCGTCGATCGCCGTCATCAACGGCTTCGCCTTCGGCGGCGGGCTGGAAATGGCGCTCGCCTGCACCTTCCGCCTTGCCGGGCGCAACGCCAAGATGGGCCTGCCGGAAATCAAGCTCGGGCTGATTCCGGGCTATGGCGGAACACAGCGCCTGCCGCGCCTGATCGGCGAGGCCCGCGCCATGGAAATGATCCTGACCGGCCGGACGGTCGGGGCCGAGGAGGCCGAGCGCATCGGGCTGGTCAACCGCCTGATCGACGAGCCCCACCTCGACGCCGCCGTCGCCTATGCCCGCGAGTTCACCGGCTACAGCAAGCTGGCGGCGTCCTTCGCCCGCTCGGCGGTGCAGCGCGCCGGCGACCTGCCGGTGCACGAGGGCCTGAAGGTCGAGGCGGACCTGTCCACCCTCGCCTACCAGACCGCCGACGCCGTCGAGGGCATGACCGCCTTCATCGAGAAGCGGAAACCGCAATTCCAGGATCGCTGACATGGGCAAGAACACCATCAAGGCCGGCGTCGTCGCCGTCACCGGGGCGAGCCGCGGCATCGGCGCGGACATTGCGCTGGAACTGGCGCGGCGCGGCTTCACGGTCGCCTGCCTCAGCCGCCAGGGCGTCCTTCCCAAGATCCCGGCGGACGAGGCCGCGCTGGCGGAGCGGCTGCTGCCGTTCAAATGCGACGTGACGGACGAGGCGAGCCTGCGCGAGCGGTTCGCGGAGATTGCCCGGATCGGCAACGGCCTGACCGCGCTGATCAACAACGCGGGCATTCATCTGGAAGGCCGCAGCGATCAGTTCTCCACCGACGACTTCGCCACGGTCATGGCCACCAACACGACCGCCGTGTTCGTCGCCTCGCGCGAGGCCTATCCGCACCTCGCCAAGACGGGCGGCATGATCCTCAACATGGGATCCTTTTTCGACCGGATGGGGGTGAAGCGGAAT
Organism: Pseudomonadota bacterium; assembly: GCA_023413605.1. Classification (GTDB taxonomy): domain Bacteria; phylum Pseudomonadota; class Alphaproteobacteria; order Azospirillales; family Azospirillaceae; genus Azospirillum. The sequence goes on along the minus strand of JAEZPL010000417.1, from coordinate 3,865 downwards.
CTGGCCTATTGCGCGTCCAAGGCGGCGGTCGGCGCGATCACGCGGTGTCTGGCGGTCGAATGGGCGTCCAGCGGCATCCGCGTCCTGAACCTCGCCCCGGGCTACATCCTCACGGACCTGAACCGGGAGGCTCTGTCCGACGGCCCGCTCAGCGCCTTCCTGGCAAAACGCATCCCGACCGGCGGCCCCAGCGGCCCGGACGCCGTCGCGCAACTCGCCGCCGCCCTTCTGGAAGAGAGCATCCCGTTCCTCACCGGAGAGACGATCTACATCGACGGCGGCCAGGGCATCGCTCACTAACGACAAGCGCCCATTGCGAGACATGGGAAGGAACCTGCGATGAACGTGTTGGAAAAGCTGGATGAGACCCTCGTCCAGAGCCTCAGCGAAGAAGAGGCGATGCTCCTGGAGAGCGTGAAGGCGGTCGCCCGCGACAAGATCGCGCCCGCGGCCGAGCATCACGACGCCACGGCCACCTTTCCCTGGAACAACGTGCACGCCCTGAACGAGCTTGGCCTGAACGCCATGTTCGTGCCGGAGGCCTACGGCGGCGCGCAGCTCTCCTACCTTTCCTATCTCGCTTGCGTGCGCGAAGTCAGCAAGGCCTGCGCGTCCACCGGGATCGTCTGGGCGACGAACTTCCACGGCATGAAGCCGCTGATCGACTTCGGGACGGAGGAGCAGAAGCAACGCCTCCTGCCGCGGCTGGCCGAAGGCGCGCTGGGCGCCCTGTGCATCACCGAGGAGTCCGCCGGCTCCGACGCCACCGGCATGAAGACCCGCTTCCGTCCGGACGGCGACGACATCGTCATCAACGGCGGCAAGATCTTCATCACCAACGGCGACGTCGCCGACCTGTATCTCGTGTTCGGCAAATGGACCGAGATCGACGATCCGAAGAAGTCCATCTCCGTCCTGATTCTCGAAAAGGGCACGCCGGGGCTGAACATCCTCCGCAAGGAGGACAAGATGGGCCATCGGGCGTCCAGCACCGCCGCCCTGTCCTTCGAGGACTGCCGCGTGCCGCGCGCCAACCTGCTCGGCAACCCCGGCGACGGCCTGCGCATCCTGCTCGCCTCGCTCAACAAGTCGCGGCCCAGCGTGGCGGCCCATGCCCTGGGCATCGCGCGGGCGGCCTTCGAGGACGCGGTCGCCTACATCAACGACCGCCGCCAGTCGGGCAAGCGGATCATCGAATTCCAGGGCATCCAGTTCACTCTGGCCGACCTCGCCACCGATCTGGCGATGTGCGAGTCCTGGCTCTGGCAGCTCGGCCGCCGCATCGACGCGGGCGAGAAGGATTTCGGCATCGAAGCGTCGATGCTGAAGATGCGGGCCACCGATCTCGCCATGCGCATCACCACCGAAGCCGTGCAGCTGCACGGCGGCTACGGCTACTGCAAGGACTACCGCGTGGAGCGCCTGATGCGCGACGCCAAGATCACGCAGATCTGGGAAGGCACCAACCAAATTCACCGGCAGCTGATCGGCCGCAGCTTCATCAACAAGCAGGACTGACCCATGACCACGATCAAAACCGTCGGCGTGGCCGGCAGCGGCACCATGGGTGCCGGCATTGCGATCGTCGCCGCGCGCGCCGGCTTCCGCACCATCGTCTACGACACCAAGCAGGAGACGCTGGACCGCGGCCGCCGCCAGACCGAGGGCTTCTTCGGCAAGTCGGTGCAGCGCGGCAAGCTGACCGCCGAACAGGTGGACAAGATCCTGGGCGACCTCAGCGGCACCACCAACATCGAGGATCTCGCGGCCTGCGACGTGGTGATCGAGGCCGTGTTCGAGGATCTGAAGGTCAAGCACGACCTGTTCTCGTCCCTGAACCGCGTCTGCCCCGAACACACCATCTTCGCGTCCAACACCTCCACTTTGTCGATCACCGAGATCGCGGGCGGATCGGGCCGGCCGGAGCGCGTCGTCGGGATGCATTTCTGCCTGCCGGCGCAGCTGATGAAGCTGGTCGAGATGTCGCCCGGCCTGACCACCGCCCCGGAAGTGTTCGAGGAGGCGTGGCGCTTCTGCGAGGCGATGGGCCAGCGGCCGGTCAAGACGAAGGACAACCCCGGCTTCATCCTCAATTACTTCCTCGTCCCCTTCAACAACGACGCGATCCGCATGGTCGAGGCCGGAGTGGCCGAGCCGGCGGAGATCGACCGCGCCATCAAGGCCGGCCTCGGCTACGCCATGGGTCCGCTGGAACTGCTCGACCTGATCGGCCTGGACACCCAGCTTCTGCTCTGCGAGGCGCTGCACGGCGTCACCAACGACCCGCGCGCCGCCTGCCCGCCACTGGTCAAGCGGATGATCGCCGCGAACCATCTCGGCCGGAAGACGGGCCGGGGGTTTTACACCTATGAAAAAGACGCGATGTTCGGAGGCTGACCCATGCGATACACGCTGATCGACACCGGCGACAGCCGCTCGTTCCCCGCCGCCCATCCGTTGCTGGAAGGCTCCGCCGCAGATGGCGAGGTGGTGGTCATCATCGGTCGCAACGCCGGCGCCGCCCTGGCCGACCTGCCGAACCGCGAGGCGAAGGCCGCCATCCTGGTCGAACTCGGCACCGAAAGCCTGGGCGTCCACACTGGCGAGAGCCGGGGCACCGAGGGCTCCAACGTGCTGGGCTTCGCCCGCTTCCGTCTGGGCGACGCGGCCCCGTCCGATCTGGTCGAGCTGGTCCGCCAGCCGGCCACGCCGGACGGCGCGATCGCGGCGGCGCGCGCCGTGCTGGAAGGCGCCGGACTGAAGACCGCCGTCTGCGGCGACTTCGCCGGCCGCATCATCGACCGGCTGGTCCGCCCCTATTACAACGCCGCGTTGCGCCGCCTGGACGAGGGGCTGGCCACCGCCGACGACATGGACCTGACGCTGAAGCTGGGTCTCGGCTATCCGGAAGGCCCGATCGCGCTGCTGGAGCGCACCGGCCTGGAGCATCACTACGATGTTACCAAGGCGCTGTTCGAGGTCTACGCGACGCCCGACTATGCCCCGGCCCGCCGGGCGGTCGTCGCCAAGCAGCGCGCCGCGCGGAAGGAGGCGTAGCATGCGCCCGCTGGAAGGGATCCGCGTCGTCGATTTCAGCACGTTGCTGCCCGGTCCGCTGGCCACGTCGATGCTGGTCGATGCCGGCGCCGACGTCATCAAGGTCGAGCGGCCCGGCCGGGGCGACGAGATGCGCAGCTATGAGCCCAAGTTCGGCACCGACGCCGTGAACTTCGGCCTGCTGAACCGTGGCAAGCGCAGCATCGCCCTGGACCTCAAGGCCCCCGGCGCGGTGGAGCGGCTGATGCCGCTCCTGCGCGAGGCGGACGTGCTGGTCGAACAATACCGCCCCGGCGTCATGGACCGGCTGGGCCTGGGCTACGACGCCCTGGCCGCCGTCAACCCCGGCCTGATCTACTGCTCGATCACCGGCTACGGCCAGACCGGGCCGAAGGCGGACACGGCCGGGCACGACCTGAACTATGTCGCGGAATCCGGCATGCTGTCGCTGTCCACCGGGGCCGACGGGGCGCCGGTCCTTCCGGCGGCGCTGGTGGCCGACATCGGCGGCGGCACCTATCCGGCGGTGGTCAACATTCTTCTGGCCCTGCTGGAGCGCAAGCGGACGGGCAAGGGCTGCCGCCTCGACATCGCGATGGCCGACAACCTCTTCACCTTCCTCTACTGGGCGATGGGCAACGGCCTCGCCGCCGGCCAGTGGCCGCAGCCGGGGCAGGAGTTGCTCACCGGCGGCTCGCCGCGTTACCAGATCTACCGGACGGCGGACGGCCGCTTCCTCGCGGCGGCGCCGCTGGAGGAGAAGTTCTGGACGGCCTTCTGCGCCATCATCGGCCTCCCGGAACCGCTG
>JAEZPL010000413.1 GCA_023413605.1 Pseudomonadota bacterium | reverse complement strand
GTGCAGGCCCGCGTCGTCGCGGCTTTCGAGGCGCTGCTGGCCGAACCGGGCTGGACGCAACTGCTGCTCGTCGCCCATGACGGGGTGAACCGCCTGCTCCTGTCCTGGGCCTGCGGCGCGGGTTTGGGCGCGCTCGGCGTGTTCGAGCAGGACTTCGCCGCCCTGAACGTGCTGGATTTCGACGTGGAGGACGGGCGTGTCGTGCGCAAGCTGATCCGCGCGACGAACCTCACGCCGTGGAATCTGGTGAAGGCTGGCTGCCACCAGACAAGTTTGGAGGAGGTGTTCCGGCCGCTGCTGGTGTTGGATTGAGGGGGGCGCATTGCCCCGACCCTCCCGCGTTGCGGGTCCCTCCCTCCCCCGCTGGGCGGGAGAGGGCTGATTTGCTGTGCCGGCGGCAGTTCCCTCCTCTGCGCAGCTCACGCGCAAACCTTCGGTTTGCGCTGACGCGGCAGGCGGACCGAAGGTCCGCCGAGAGCGGGGGAGGGTTAGGGTGGGGGCAATGCTCTGCCGTCACTCCGCAATCGGTTCGTAGAACTCCGGCCCGAAGTCTGCGGCTTGGCGGCTGGGAACGTTGAAGGGCTTCTTCAGGCTGCCGCGGAAATACTGCTTCACCAGGGCCTGCCACGTCTCGACCGGATCCGCGCCGCGCTTGGCGCAAAGGTGGCCGAACCAGCGGCGGCCGGCGGCGACATGGGTGATTTCCTCGTCGTGGATGATTTGCAGCAGGGCGGCGCTGTCCTCGTCGCCGAACTCGCGCAGGCGGCGGACGGTGTCCGGGGTCACGTCCAGGCCGCGGGCTTCCAGCACCATGGGCACGACGGCCAGCCGCGCGGCGAGGTCGTGGGCGGTGGTGATGGCCGCCTGCCACAGCCCGTCGTGGGCCGGCAGATCGCCATAGCCGGAACCCAGCTGGTTCAGCCGGTCCTCCAGCATCTTGAAATGCTTGGCTTCGTCGTCGGCGACCTGGATCCAGTCGTCGGTGAAGCCCTTGGGCATGCCCTCGCCGACGAAGCGGCAGACGATGTCCCAGGCGAGATCGATGGCGTTCAGTTCGATGTGCGCCAGCGCGTGCAGCAGGGCGAGGCGGTTCTGCGCGCTGCCGCCGCGCCCGCGCTTGGGCATGTCGCGGGGCAGCATCAGCGCCGGCCGTTCCGGACGGGCGGGGCGCTCCGGCGGAGCGAGGGTGCCGAACTCCGAAATCCGGCCCTCGCGCCACGCGGCGGCGTAGTCCTGCGTCAGGCGCACCTTCTCCAGCGGCGCCGCGGTGGTCAGCACCGCGACAGCCGCCTCGCACAGCGTCGTCACCATTCCCCCATCACCACGCACAGAATCACCACGCACAAAATCACCAGCCGTACGCCACGAAGTTCGGGTTGAGGATGTCCGCCTTGCCGTACAGGAGCGGGGAGCCGTCCGGCTGTTCGACCCGTCCCCCGGCACCGATCAGCACGGCGTGGCCGGCGGCGGTGTCCCACTCGCTGGTCTGCCCGAAGCGGGGATAAAGGTCGGCCTTGCCCATGGCGACGGTGCAGAACTTCAGCGAGCTGCCGCAGCTCACCCGGTCCTTCACCGTGTATTGGGCGAGGAAGTTTTCCAGCTCGCTGCCGCTGCCGTGCGACCGGCTGGCGACGACGGTCAGCCCGCCTTCCGGGGGCTTGCGGCACTGGATCGGGTAGTCGTGGCGGCCTTCCACCCAGTGGACGGCGGTGCCCGGTCCGCTGGCCGCGTACAGGTCGCCGGTCGCCGGAGCGTAGACGACGCCCAGAACGGGCTTGCCGTTTTCGATCAGCGCGATGTTGACGGTGAACTCGCCGTTGCGGCTGATGAATTCCTTGGTGCCGTCCAGCGGATCGACCAGCCAGAAGCGCCCGCCGGAGATGTCCGGCTTGTGCCCGGCCGACATCGCCTCTTCCGCCACCACCGGAATGCCGGGAGCGATGTGGTGCAGGGCGGGGGTGATGACATGCTCGGCCGCGATGTCGGCCTGGGTGACGGGGCTGCCGTCCACTTTGGTGGCGGCGTCGATCCCGCCGTTGTAGAAGCGCAGGATCACCTGACCGGCTTCGTGCGCGATGGTCCGCACCTTGGGCAGCAGGCTCGCCACGGCGGCGTCGGTCATGGATTGTCCTCCGAGGGGCAAAGGAAGTTCACCATAGCGCGCCCGGCATGGGGGCTGGAAGCCCCGGAAAGGGCATGGGCAAGGGGAGATTGCGGATGAGCGCGGGATGGCGGGCCATGGGGCCGGCGGATTTGGACACGGTGATGAGCATCGCCGACGTGGTGCACCCCGATTACCCGGAGGAGCGGTCGGTCTTCGCCGAACGGCTGGCCCTGTTCCCGGACGGCTGCCGGATGGCCGTGTCCGATGGTGTTCCGGTCGGCTACATCGTGCTGCATCCGGGCGTCATCGGCGTGCCGCCGCCGCTCGACACGCCGCTGGGCAGCCTGCCGGAAGCGCCGGACTGCCTCTATCTGCACGATGTGGCGCTGCTGCCCGAAGCGCGTGGCCTGGGGCTTGCCGCCTCGGCGGTGCAGCAGATGGAGGCGCTGGCGGCGGAGCGGGGCTTCCGCTGGCTGGCGCTGACCTCCACGCCGAAGGCGCGGGCCTACTGGGATCGGCAGGGCTTCATGCCCCACGACGGCGGCCCGGCGCTGGCGGCCAAGCTGGCTTCCTACGGCGGCGGGATGACCTACATGACGCGGAAGGTTCCGATGGGAGATGGTTCGGGCGTCGGGGCGGAGAGGCCGTGACCGCCGGTCACGCCTCCACCAGCCCCAAATCCGTCGCCGGCGCCGTCACCAGGGCTTCCAGCGCCGGTTTGGCGAACAGGTAGCCCTGCATGAGCGTGATGCCGAGGTCGCGCAGGGTCCGCGCCTCGGCGGCAGTCTCCACGCCCTCGGCCACCGGGGTGATGCCCAGATCGCGGCACATCGTCAGGATCGCGCCCACGATGCTGCGCCGGGCGCGGTTGCGGTCGATGTCGCGGGTCAGCTCCATGTCCAGCTTGATGATGTCCGGCTGGAATTCCGCCAGCAGGTTCAGCCCGGAATAGCCGGAGCCGAAATCGTCGATCGCGGTCTGGAAACCCTGGCGCTTGTATTCGGCAAAGATGCTGATCAGGTGGGCGTGGTCCAGCACCCGCTCGTTCTCGGTCACCTCGAAGATGATCCGGTCGGGCGGGAAGCCGGTGCGGCCCGCCGCATCCAGCGTCGCGCGGATGCAGGTTTCCGCCTTGTAGACCGCGTTGGGCAGGAAATTGATCGACAGCCGCGCGTCCCGCAGCCCCAGCCCGGACGCCAGTTCGATGGCCTTCACCCGGCACGCCTGGTCGAAGGCGTAGCGGTTGCCGTCGGTCACCTGACCCAGCACCCAGCCGGCGCCCTGGCCGTCGCGGCCGCGCACCAACGCCTCGTGCGCCCAGGGGCGGCCGGATTCGACGTCCACGATGGGTTGGAATGCCATCGTGAAGTCGAATCCAACCCCGTTGGCGCATAAGCCGCCGCAGCCGCCACCCTTCTTTTCCACCGCCATCCCCCGGCCTTCCTTGTTTGCTCCGCTTGGGAAATGAAATTACGGAGAATTTGTAGTAAATACTATCAGGATGAGGTGTGACAACATGGCGGCGTTCGGCCTATGACGGTCGTTCCGCGTCCCGCCGTTATTCCGCTGCCACTCCCATCCGGTGGGCCTGGATTGCCTGCCAGACGGTCAGCGGGGTTGCCGGCATGTCGATGTGGGTGATGCCGTACTCCGACAGGGCGTCGACCAGCGCGTTGATGACCGCGGGCGGCGCGCCGATGGCCCCGGCCTCGCCAGCGCCCTTCATGCCCAGCGCGTTGGTCGTGCTGGGCACGCAGTTCAGCTTGATCTTGACGTCCGGGATGTCGACGGCGCGCGGCATCTGGTAGTCCATGAAGGAACCGCTGAGCAGCTGCCCGTTGTCCGGGTCGAACACCACCCGTTCCTGCAAGGCCTGCCCCACGCCCTGTGCGACGCCGCCGTGCACCTGTCCCATCACCAGCAGCGGGTTCACCACGACGCCGAAGTCGTCCACGACGCTGTAGTCCACCACCTCCACCACGCCGGTGTCGGGATCGACCTCCACCTCCGCGACGTGGCAGCCGTTGGGGAAGGTGTTGGCCGGCGGGGTCCAGCGCGCCATTTCGGAAAAGGCGATTCCGCCGGACTCGGCGGCCTTCGCCGCGACCTCCTTGAAGGTGACGCTGCGGTCGGTGCCGACGACGCTGAACAGGCCGTCCTTGAATTCCACGTCCACGGCGGCGGTTTCCAGCAGGTCGGCCGCCACGTCCGACGCCTTCTTCACGACGCGCGCGGCGCTTTCCGCCAGTGCCGCCCCGCCCACGGGGACGGAGCGGGAGCCGCCGGTGCCCGCACCCCAGGTCACGCGGTCGGTGTCGCCCTGCACGACCTCCACATCCTCCGGCGGGACGCCCAGCCGGTCGGCGATGATCTGCTTGTATGCGGTCTCATGCCCCTGGCCGTTGGTCTGGGTGCCGATCATCAGGACGATGCGCCCGTCGCCGTTGACCTGCACCGTCGCCTGCTCCGCCCCGCCGCCCGAGCAGGCTTCGATG
>JAEZPL010000396.1 GCA_023413605.1 Pseudomonadota bacterium | reverse complement strand
CCGGCGCCGATCCGCTGGACAAGGTCATCGACGTCTACATCTGCAAGCTGCGCAAGAAGATCACGGAAGCGACCGACGGCGGCCGCTACATCGAGACCGTCTACGGCCGCGGCTACAAGTTCGAGGCACCGCCCGAACATGAGGCCGCCTCGCCGGCCAGCGGCACCGCCAACCGGCGCATCGTGACGCCTTTCACCGGCTTCGGCCGCACGCGCGGCGGTGAGCCGATGGCCGTGGCGGGATAACACAGGTCGTGGGGTGCCGCGCCGGGCCCCCACCCAGGACGTTGGCGCGCAAATCGGTCTGAGCTTGGCGACCGGTGCGCAGCGGGGTAGGACAGCGACCCCACTGGAGCGGCGCCCCGATGCCGTACAAAACCAACGAGAGCCGCCATCACAAGATCCCACGCGCTCGCTGCAGGATTGAGAACGGGGCGGCCTATGATGCGGCGCTGCGCCGGCGTGGCGATCTGACCATCTGGGTGACGCCCGAGGCGATTGCTGCCTGGACACCCGGCAAGACGGGGCGGCGTGGGCGGCCCTCTCGGTACTCGGCCATCGCGATCGAAGCCGGGTGTGAATCGGCATGGAATAAGGACCCCGTTTAGGGGGTGATCGGCATCCAAACGGGACCCCCGATGCTTTGGGTCCACACTGGCCGCCATGGAGGACATGGAGGCCTGTCGAGGGGTGCTGATTGTGGAAACGATCGCGAAGATCCGTCGTGCCTACTTCGTGCAGCAGAAGCCGATCAAGGTGATCTGCCGGGAGTTCGGGCTTTCCCGGAAGGTCGTGCGGAAGGTGATCCGGTCGGAGGCCACGGAGTTCCGCTACACACGCACGAACCAGCCTTTGCCGAAGATCGGCCCCTGGCGTGAAGAGCTCGACGCTCTGTTGCTGGCCAACGAGGGCAAGGCATCACGGGAGCGCCTGACGCTGGTCCGGCTGTTCGAAACGTTACGGTCCCGCGGCTATGAAGGCGGCTACGACGCTGTCCGTCGTTATGCCCGGGTTTGGCGGCAGGAGCAGGGGCCCTCCGTCGCCCAAGCCTATGTGCCGTTGAGCTTTGCGCCAGGCGAGGCCTACCAGTTCGACTGGAGCCATGAGGTCGTCCTGATCAATGGAACGACGGTCACGGTGAAGGTGGCCCATGTCCGTCTGTGCCACAGCCGGATGCTGTTCGTGCGGGCCTATCCGCGCGAAAGCCAGGAGATGGTGTTCGACGCCCACGACCGGGCCTTCGCCTTCTTCAAGGGGGCCTGCACGCGGGGCATCTACGACCCGAAGGGCAGCGCAGCAACAACATGAAGACGGCGGTCGACACGATCTTCGCCGGCAAGGAGCGCGTCTACAACCGACGCTTCTTGCAGATGTGCAGTCACTATCTGGTCGATCCGGTCGCCTGCACCCCGGCATCGGGCTGGGAAAAGGGACAGGTCGAGAACCAGGTCGGCTTGGTCCGCGAGCGCTTCTTCACGCCCCGGCTGCGGGTGAAGAGCTACGAGGAACTCAACGGCCTGCTCCTGGACCGCTGCGTCGCCCACGCCAAGGCGCATCGCCATCCTGAAATACGGGAGCGGACGGTCTGGGAGATGTTCGAGGCGGAGCGGCCGAGCTTGGTTCCTTATGCCGGGCGCTTCGACGGCTTCCATGCCGTGCCGGCCTCGGTGTCCAAGACCTGTCTGGTGCGCTTCGACAACAACAAGTATTCGGTCGCGGCCGGCGCGGTGGGCCGTCCGGTGGAAATCCGCGCCTACGCCGAGCGGATCGAACTGCGCCAGGATGGACGGATTGTCGGTGAACACGCCCGGTGCTTCGGGCGCGATAGAACGGTGTTCGATCCCTGGCACTATGTCCCGGTCCTGGCACGCAAACCGGGGGCCTTGCGCAATGGGGCACCGTTCAAGGATTGGGTCCTGCCGGCCGGTCTGGAGCGCGTCCGGCGCAAGCTCGCCGCCGTCGAGGACGGCGACCGGCAGATGGTGGACATTCTCGGCGCCGTGCTGAGCGACGGGCTGCCGGCCGTCGAGGCGGCCTGCGCCGAGGCCTTGCGCGAGGGCGTCCATTCCGCCGCCGTCATTCTCAACATCCTGGCCCGGCGTCGGGAACCGGCGGCGCCGATCACGATCATGACCTCCGACGCCCTGCGGCTCCGGCACGAGCCGGCCGCCGATTGCGCCCGCTACGACAGCCTGAGGAGACCCCTGTGATGGAGCGTGCCGAGATCCTGGCCACCATGAGCGAACTCAAGCTCTACGGCATGAAGGCCGCCTACGACGAACTCATCGCCACCGCCGTCAGGCGCCAGCACGAGCCGCAGCGGGTCGTTGGCGACCTGCTTGCCGCCGAAATCTCCGAAAAACAGGCGCGCTCGATCAAGTACCAGATCACCATCGCCAAGCTGCCGCTCGCCAGGGACATCGACGATTTCGTCTTCGACGACACGCCGGTCAACGAAACCCTGGTGCGCAATCTCGCCGGCGGCGCTTTCCTGGCCCAGCAGCGCAACATCGTGCTGGTCGGCGGCACCGGGACCGGCAAGACCCATCTCGCCGTCGCCATTGCCCGGGCCTGCATCCGGGCCGGCTCCCGGGGGCGCTTCTTCAACGTGGTCGACCTCGTCAACCGGTTGGAAGCCGAAACCCGGGCTGGCCGGCAGGGCCGCTTGGCCGACCACCTCGCACGCATGGATTTCATCGTTCTCGACGAACTCGGCTACCTGCCATTCGCCCAATCCGGCGGCCAGTTGCTGTTCCACCTGATCAGCCGGCTGTACGAGCGCAGCTCCGTGATCGTCACCACCAACCTGGCGTTCGGGGAATGGCCGTCGGTCTTCGGCGACGCCAAGATGACCACCGCCTTGCTCGATCGCCTCACCCACCACTGCGAGATCCTCGAGACCGGCAACGAAAGCTGGCGGTTCAAGAACCGCGCCTGACCTCGCCCCGGTGTCGCCCAGGTGGGTCCACAGTGCCTCCCCGCGCGTGCCGCTCCGTCGCAGATGGGGGCACTGCGCGGCACGCGCGGGTCCCCTCCATGGACTACCTGGACGACAAGTCCACACCAGATCAGGGGGGCCCTTTTCCGTGCCGATCCGGGGTCCCTATCTCAAGCCGATTGACAGATGAAGCCGCCGCCGGCGATGCGCCGGACGATGATCAGCGTCAGCCCGAGCAGGAAACAGGCGAGGGTCACCGGCATCCGGTTGTCGACACTGTCGGCG
>JAEZPL010000351.1 GCA_023413605.1 Pseudomonadota bacterium | reverse complement strand
CCGGCGCGCTTGTTGTTGGTCAGCTCGCCATAGCCCTTCAGGCCGCGCGTCAGCGCGGCGCGCAGGCCGGCCTCGTGCGTGCCGCCCTGCGGCGTGGGAACCGTGTTGCAGTAGGTGTGCGAGAAGCCCTCTTCATCGTCCGGCCAGGCGATGGCCCACTCGACGCGGCCCTGCTGGTTCGGGAAATCCAGCGCGCCGGAGAAGGGGGCGGGGGTCAGCGTCTTGCGGTCCTTCAGCGCGGCGTTCAGGTAATCGAGCAGACCGCCGGGGAAATGCAGTGTTTCCTGCGCCGGGGTGGTCGATTCCGCCGTCAGCAGCGACGGGTCGCAGCTCCAGCGGATTTCCACGCCGCGGTAGAGATAGGCCTTGGACCGCGCCATCCGGTACAGTCGGAACGGCTCGAAATGCGCCGCCTCGCCGAAGATCTCCGGATCGGGATGGAAACGGATCGTCGTGCCGCGCCGGTTGATGGCGCCCTGCTTGGCGAGCGGACCCTGCGGCAGGCCGCGGCTGTACTGCTGGATGAACAGCTGCCGGTCGCGCGCCACCTCCACCGTCAGCCGATCGGACAGGGCGTTCACCACCGACAGACCGACGCCGTGGAGGCCGCCTGACGTCTGGTAGACCTTGTTGGAGAACTTGCCGCCGGAATGCAGGGTGGTCAGGATGACCTCCAGCGCCGACTTGCCGGGATATTTGGGGTGGTCGTCGATCGGGATGCCGCGGCCGTTGTCGCGCACGATCACCGTGCCCTCGGCGGTCAGTTCCAGGTCGATGCGGCTGGCGTGGCCGGCCACGGCCTCGTCCATGGCGTTGTCCAGCACCTCGGCGACGAGGTGATGCAATGCCCGGTCGTCGGTGCCGCCGATGTACATGCCCGGCCGTCGGCGGACGGGCTCAAGCCCTTCCAGAACCTCGATATCCTGGGCGGAGTAGGTTTCGGCCTTGCGCGCCGTGTTCTCAAAAAGGTCGCTCATGGCCCCACTTTATAGGAATTTCGTCAGGGCTGCGCAAGCGCATGCAGTGGCGTTTATATACCCCGCGCACAATATTTTGTGATGTGGTTTTTCGCCCCGCGGAGGAACGATGAGCGACGGCATGCCCCCGGCCAACACTCCCGCAGCCCAAACGCTGACGACCCAGGCGTTGGAAAACATGGACGCCGGCCCGGCGCTCCGCACCATCGCGATGCCCGCCGACACCAACCCGAACGGCGACATCTTCGGCGGCTGGCTTCTGTCGCAGATGGATCTGGCCGGCGGCGTGGCCGCCCTGCGTCGGGCGGGCGGGCGTGTGGCGACGGTCGGCATCGAGGCCATGACCTTCCACAAGCCGGTGTTCGTCGGCGACGAGGTGAGCTGCTTCGCCCATGTGGAGAAGGTCGGCCGCACGTCCATCCGCGTGCGGGTGGAAACCTGGGTGCGCCGTCAGCGCAGCGCCAGCGAGGGCATCAAGGTGACCGAAGGCGTCTTCACCTACGTCGCCATCGGCGAGGACCGCATGCCGCGCGAGGTTCCTCCGGAATAAGCCCCGCGGGGAGGAGGGAAGGGGTGGACGGGCCGCCCCTTCCGGAACAGTGGTTTATTGGCTGTTGGTGCCGCCCGGCGCGGCCGGAGCCGTGGAGCCGGGCGCGGGTGCGGTGGAAGGCGAGGTCGCGGACGGCGCGCCGCTGGTCGTTCCTGGCGTCGTCTGGCCCGGCGTGCTGACGGGCGGCGTCGGTGCGGTCGTCGGGCGTTCAGCCGTCGATGTGCTGTTCGGGCCGGTGTCGTTCTTGGCCGTCTGGTCATCGCACGCGGCAAGGCCCAGCATCAGGGCCGGAACGGCGGCAAGCCAAAGCTTGCTTCGCATGGAGTTTCTCCCTTCCATGTTTCGCATTCGAACTTTCCCTGCCGCATCCGCGACCATCGGCCGCAGGGTGGCAGCCCCCTTTCCAACACGGGAACATGGCCGCCTATTCCATCCAGGGTGGCTGAATTTTCAGGGCGCTTTCGAAGGTGGTAGGTCTGTGACCTTCGTCGGAAGCGAAAGCCTGTCTTTATTGGCGCGCTGTAAGTTCGGACGCGGTGAATTCTTTCGGGTTGCTTCTTTTTCGTTTGACCGAAAGGAACGCCCTGTGATTCCATCTGGCCATGACCATGCTCCAGAACCTTACCGACTCCTTGAAGCGCGCCGCCAAAAGCGCCCTGCGTCAGGCCATCGTGCCGGCCGTCGGCGCGGCCGTGGTGGCTTATTTCGTCTATTACGCGGTGCAGGGCGACCGCGGCCTGCTGGCGATGAAACATCTCGAAACAGAGATCGCCACCGCTGAATCCGTCTTGCAGCAAGTACAGGCGGAACGCGAGCGCATGGATCGTCGGGCGCAATTGATGCGCGGCGACCATCTCGACCGCGACATGTTGGATGAACGCGCGCGCACGATGCTGAACCTTTCCGGGCAGCGCGACGTCATTATCTCGCTGCCGCCGGTCTATGATCAGGATGATGCTAGCGCTGAGAAACAGCCCAGATCAGTGAATTAACCGAAAGCCGGTTAAGTCCAAAATTCGCTTTTGAAAACAGGCATTTGCGTCGTTCGCGCTTGTCGTGTACTGTGCGCGCCATATCCACTTCCGGTGCGAGGGGGATGTTCCCTCGTAACGTGTTGCGGCCCCGGCTGTTCGCTTGCCGTTGCCGCATGAACTCTGGGGAGGAAACATGGCCGCGTCACGACGCCGTCCGAAGGCGCAGACTGAGTCCGCGCCGAAGCAGGCCGCTTCGGCTGAGGAAATGATCAAGTTCTACCGTGAGATGCTTCTGATCCGCCGCTTCGAGGAGAAGGCGGGCCAGCTCTACGGCATGGGTCTCATCGGCGGCTTCTGCCACCTCTACATCGGCCAGGAAGCCGTTGTGGTCGGCGTCCAGGCGGCGCTGAAGGAAGGCGACGACGTCATCACCAGCTACCGCGACCACGGCCACATGCTCGCCTGCGGCATGGACCCGAAGGGCGTGATGGCCGAGCTGACCGGCCGCCGTGGAGGCTACTCCAAGGGCAAGGGCGGCTCGATGCACATGTTCAGCCGCGAGAAGAACTTCTACGGCGGCCACGGCATCGTCGGCGCGCAGGTGCCGCTGGGCACCGGCCTCGCCTTCGCCCACAAGTACAACAAGGATGACGGTCTGTCCGCCGTGTACTGCGGCGACGGCGCCATCAACCAGGGGCAGGTCTACGAGAGCTTCAACATGGCGGCGCTTTGGAAGCTGCCGGTGCTCTACGTGATCGAGAACAACAAGTACGCCATGGGCACCTCGCAGGAGCGCGCCGCCGCCGGCGAGCTGTTCCAGCGCGGCTCCGCCTACGGCATTCCGGGC
>JAEZPL010000286.1 GCA_023413605.1 Pseudomonadota bacterium | reverse complement strand
GGCGGCTGTCAGGCGATCCTGCGCGAATACGACATCCTTGGCCGGCTGGGCGGGGAGGAGTTCGTCGTGGTCCTGCCCGGCGCCACGCCGGACGAGTCCCGCGTGGTGGCCGAACGGGTGCGCCGCCATCTGGCCCGCATGGCGATCCCCGGCCCGGAGGGGCGCTTCCACCTGACCACCAGCATCGGCATCTCCGGCCTGGACGGGCCCAACGACACGCTGGAAAAGGCCATTCACCGTGCCGACCTGGCCCTCTACCGGGCCAAGCGCGAAGGGCGCAACCGCGTCGTCGTCTTCGAACCCGGCATGTGATGTGATAAGCCGGGTGCGGAGCGCCTGCCTGATCGCAACGAGAGCGGACCGATCCCCGACCATGAGCATCGCCCCCCGGCAGCAGCGCCGGATGCAGGAACGCGAGGACGACAAGCTTCTGCGCAACGGCATTCCCGCCAACACCCGGGATCCCGCGCCCATCCTGGCCGAGGCGCGACGCCTGCTGCGCATCCTGCGCCGGGACGAGCCGGCGCGGGCCGGGGATGCGGCGGCGGAGATCCACGGCGGCTACGACACGGCCCTCCGCCACGCCCGCCCGGAGCGCACCGCCTGCAAGCGCGGCTGCACGCACTGCTGCATCAGCTATGTCGCCGCGACCGTGCCGGAAATCTTCCTGATCGCGCGCAGCCTGAAGGGCAAGCGGCGCGATGCGGTTGCCGCCCGCGTGGCGGAGGCGGACGGCATGACCCATGGCCGGACGCTGGCGGAGCGCTTCGCCAGCCCGACCCTGTGCCCCTTGCTGGAGAACGGCGCCTGCGGCGTCTATGGCGTGCGCCCGACCGCGTGCCGCAGCGTCATGTCCTTCGACGCGGATCTGTGCGCCCGCAGCTTCCTTGAGAACAGCGGCGAGACGTTGTCCATGCCCGGCCAGGGAATGGCGCTGCGCAGCAGCTATCAGGCCGCCCTGCGCGCCGCCCTGTCGGCCGCCGGTCTGCCGGCCGAAGCCTACGAGCTGAACGCCGCGCTGAACCGCGTGCTGGGCACGCCGGACGCCGAAGCCCGCTGGCTGACCGGCGAGCCAATCTTCGACGGCATCGCCCCGGAAAACGCTCCCAAGCCGCATTTCGACGAGCTGGTGCGGTATCTGGTGGTCGAGTTGAATGCGGGGGCGTAGAGCCCCTCTCCCGCGCGGGGAGAGGGTTTTGCGTCCCTACAGCGCGCGGACCATCGGCGTGGCCCGCACCTCCGCCACATAGGTTTCCAACTCCGCGGCACGGCGGATGCCGGTGTGGGAGGCCAGGACCCGGCGACGGGCGGCGCGGCCCAGGCGGCGGGCCTGATCGCCGGGGGTGTCGCGCAGCCAGCGCATCACCTGCTCGCTGTCGTTGGTGATGAGGATTTCCTCGTCCGGCTTGAACAGCGTCTCCAACCCCGGCCAGGGATCGCTGATGATCGGCGTGCCGCAGGCCGCCGCCTCGAACAGGCGCACCGAGGGGGACCAGCCCGCGGCCACCATGTCGGCGCGGGTAACGTTCAGCGTGAAGCGTTGGGCGTTGTAGAAGCGGCGGTGCTCGGCCGGGGGCAGGTGGTCGATGCGGGCCACGTTGGCGGGCCAGCCGATCTCCGCGTCCGGATACTGCGGACCGGCGACGATGAAGGACCCGCGCTGCCACGCCCGCGCCGGCTCGACCAGCAGGCGGTTCAGCGTCGGCTGGCGGTCGTCGCTGTAGGTGCCGAGGTAGCCGAGATCCCAGCGCACCGGTCCCAGTTCCGGGAAATAATGGTCGGGATCGACGGAGCAGTAGAGCGCCCGCGCCCGCTGCGCCCCGAACTGGCGCTCCAGCCGGTCGAGCATCGGCCCGCCGGTGAAGGACAGGTAGAGGTCGAAGCCGGGAATGACCTCCGGCGAGACATATTCGGTGTCGCCGCGCTCCAGCCGCGCGACGGTCACGGGCGTGTCGATGTCGTAGAAGGCGGTGACGCCTTCCGCCGTATTCTGCACCCAGCGGGAGACGTCCACGCCTTCCGGCACGTAGGAGCCGACGATGACGAGGTCGGCGTCGCGCACCGCCGCGGCGTGGCGGTCGGCCAACTCGTCCAGGCTGTCGTAGAGGGCGACCGCGCAGAAGTCCGGGGACGGCATGTCGCGGTTGCTGGCGTACCAGGGCTTGTCGCGCTCCAGGAACAGCACCTTGTGCCCGCGCGCCGCCATGCCCTTCAGCAACGCGCGGAAGGTGGAGGCGTGGCCGTTTCCCCAGGAGGAGGTGATGGACAGGCCCAGAACGACGACGTTGAGCTTGCGGCCCATCACACTCCCTCCCGAACACCGGTCTCCGCACCGGTCAGCAGCCGTTCCACCAGAACCGCGCGGTTGTCGTAGGTGTGGTCGGCCAGCACCCGGCGCAGGGCCGCCTGTCCGATGGCCTGCGCGCGCTCCTTGGTCAGCGCGGCGACATGCTCCGCCACCTCCGCCCCGTCGCGGGCGACCAGAACCTCCGTTCCCGGTTCCAGAAATTCCTCGATGCCCACCCACGCGTCGGTAATCAGGCAGGCGGCGGCGCCGGCGGCCTCGAACACGCGGGTGGCGGGGGAATAGCCCATCTCCGCCATGCTCTGCCGGCTGATGTTCAGCACGGCGAGGCCGGAGCAGTTCAGCGCGTTGTGATCGGCGGTGTAGACGTGGCCGATCACCTGCACGTTCGACGGCACCGGCTTGTCGTGCCAGCCGTTGCCGGCCAGCAGGAAGCGGCGGTCGGGCAGCCGCGCGGCGGCGTCCAGGAAGAACTGCTCCACCCGCGCCTCGCGGTCGGGCAGGCGGTTGCCGAGGAAGGTCAGGTCGGTGTCGAAACGCGAGTCATAGGGCACGGGGTGGTGCGTTTCCGGATCCAGCGCGTTGTAGACCGGCACGCAGCGGCGGGCGCCCAGCGCGGCGAAGGCGTCGATCACCGGCGGGCCGCCGCCGTAGGTCAGCACCATGTCGTACTGCGGCACCAGACGGTTCAGCACGGCGCCGGGATTCGCGCGCAGATCCGCCAGGGTGGCCGGGGCGTCCACGTCCCAGTAGATGGCCAGACCGTCCGGGCGGCGGATCGACAGCACGCCTTCCGCAAGCTCGTCGTCGAAGACGCCGACGCCGCTGGCCTTCACGACCACGTCGGCGCCGCGGCCAGCCTCCAGCGCGCGGTGCAGGCCGTCCTGCGTTGCCGGATAGACGACGACCTTGGCCCAGGGGGGATCGGCGATGTCGCGGTGCTTCTGGCGGTCGTAGGCGTCGGGCTCGTAGAAGGTGACGCGGTGCCCCCGCGCCGCCAGGGCCCGTATGATGCCGCGGTAGTAGGTGGCCGCCCCGTTCCAGTAGGCGGAAACGAGGCTCGATCCGTAGAACGCGATGTCGAGGCCTGCCATCAGGCGATGTCCTCCTTTACGGGCACGGCAATGTCGTAGGCAGTGCGGTTGCCGGCAGTGCGGTTTCCGGCTGTGTCGTCGTTGGCTGCGTCTTTCAGAGCCGGCGCGCCCAGCGCGCGGCAGACGGCGAGCAGTTCGTCCACGCGGTGGGCGCAGGTGTGGCGGCGCCGGATGGTGTCCAGGCCGCTGCGGATCAGGCTTTGCGCGATGTCGCGGTCGTTCAGCACAACGCGCAGCAGCTCCGCCATGGCCGTCCCGTCGCGGGCGATGAGAAAGTCGCTGCCCGGCCGGAACAGCCCCTCCGCGTCGTGCCAGGGCGCGCAGATCAGCGGTATGCCGCAGGCCAGCGCCTCGAACACGCGGATGGTCGGGATGCCGGGCAGGGCCTCCACATAGGGCCGGCGCGGGACATGGACGGTCACGCGATGGCGGGCGAACAGGGCCGGCGCCCGATGGTTGGGCAGCCACCCGCCATAGGCGATGCCGGCGCTGGTCAGCGCGGACAGCGCGTGGTCCGGATAGCGCACGCCGTGGATGCGCGCCCGCAGGCCCAGCCGGCGCGACGGCTCCAGCAGGTATTCGTGCAGTTCCGCGGTGCGCTCGTCGTCGCCCCAGTTGCCGACCCAGACGAGGTCGCCCTCGGTCGGCTGGCCCGGCAGGGGGTGGAACAGGGCGGTGTCCGCCGCCTCGTGCCACGTCCAGGCGCGCCCGGTCCAGCCGAGGTCCAGGTAACGTTCCCGCAGCACCTCGCCGAAGGCCAGCACGCCGTCGTAGGCGCTGAGGTCGAGGGCCTGCATCTCCTCCGGCCGGGAGACGACGCGGTGGTGGGTGTCATGGAACAGCAGGCGGAACCGCCCGCCCGCCGCCCGCTTGGCGCCGATGGCGGCGACCAGCGACGGGTGGGTCCATTCATGGACCAGCACCACGTCGGCGCCGTCCAGCGCCTCGTCCAGGTCGAGGGTGGCGAGGTCGTAGGGCTCCGACTTCAGGCCGGGGAAGGTCCGGGCGAATGCGTCCAGCGTATCCGGCCCCGACGATTCGGCCAGCAGGTTGGCGCGGCTCCACCCGTCGGCGGGCTCCAGCACGCGGACGGAATGATTCTGGGCCTGAAGTTCGCGCACGACGCCGCGCAGGAAATGCGCGTTTCCGTGGTTCCAGCAGGACACGAGGGAATGGCAGAAGATGACGAAGCGCATCGGCTCCCGCTTATCGGCTGATCGGGTTGGCGGTGCCGTCGGCACCGCGGTCGGACACTCTTCCCTGCCCGTGTGCGGCTGCGAAGTCCGGGAAAAGCAGTACTCTTGCGCGCCTACATCCTTTGCATTGCGGAACGGAGGTCCTAGTCCGCCGGTCGTGTCATCCCGCCCCAAAGCTAGATCACGGGACTGGCGGCGGAGCGGACGGCGGCCTTGGCGAGGAGGTCGGCGTAGGCGTCCATGGTGCCGCGCACCATGCGCACGGCGGTGAAATCGTGCGCCCGGCGCCGGGCGGCGGTGCCCAACGATTTCACCCGAGCCGGATTATCGGCCAGCGCGCCCAGCTTGCGGGTCAGCGCGGTGCGGTTGTCCGGTTCCACGAACAGGGCGGCGCCGTCCCACAGCTCCCGCAGGCTCGGGATGCCGCCCAGCACCAGCGCGCAGCCAGACAGCGCGGCCTCAAGCGGGGCGAGACCGAATGGCTCGTAACGGGCGGGGTGGGCGAAGACGGCGGCACGGCCGAACCAGCGCGCCAACTGGTCGGCGGGCAGTTGGCCGAGCGGGCGGGCATGATGCAGCGGCTTGGGCTGGCCGTCCGGCCCGTCCAGGCTGCCGGCCACGAACACCGACCAGGGCAGGCGCCCGGCCACCGTGTCCAGCGCGCCGATGTTCTTCGCCTGATCCCAGACGCGCCCCGCCGCCAGGACGAAGGGGCGCTTGGGCAACGGCCGGTACGACTGCGGATCGCGCCCGTTGGGGATGACTCGGGCACGGGGAAGCGGGCCGTAGTGCCGAACCAGCGCGTTCAGCATGGCCTGTGTCGGCGCGGCCACGAGGTCGGCCATCCGCAACCCGTCGGCCACGCGCTGGGCGTAGGCGTCCCAGGATGCGGGGGCATCCTGCCCATGCACCGCACGCCACCAGGACAGCACGCAGCTGTGCCCGACGCACAGGACCGGCGCCCGGAACGGCAGGGCCGCCGCGGCGTAGCCGTTGACGTGCACGATGTCCGGCGTCAGCCGCCGTTCCAGGTCGAGCAGCCAGTCGCCCGTTTTGTGCAGGTCCTCCTCCGGATCGGCCATCCATTCCAGCTTGAAGGGCCGGTGGTGGAGGGTGAGGGTGGGGATGCGCGCAGCGGCGAGCTTGCGGGCATCCCCGGGTTCCGGCCCCGTGACGGCAAGCTCCGTCGCCACCCCCATGCGGGCGAAGCCGCGCGCAAGCTCCAGGGCGTAGTCCCACACCCCGCCGACCGCGTCTGCGGTCATCAGCACCCGCGTGGGAAGCAGGCCGAACGGGCGAAGGGATGCGGCGGCATGGCCCATGGCGCTACTCCGCCGCCTTCAGGGGCAGGGGGGCGATGTCCTCCAGCTCCGGCAGGCGCTTCGGCGTCTGGTCCTGGATGTCGCAGAACCGTCCATGGTGGGTGAGGTAGAAGTCCACCGCCCGCTCCCACGCCTGATCGTCGGGAAGGCCCCAGCGCAGCCGGTAATCGGGGGAGCCGGGGTAGGGGAACAGCGGCACCGGGTCGTTGGCCCACACGCCATGGGCGCGCATGTGGTCGCGCCATTCGGCGATCATCGCCGGGTCGTCGCCTTCCGACAGGATCAGGTTGGCCTGCACGAAGGGCACGCCCTTCTTCGCCAGGATCAGCCGCTCCGACAGCTCGTCGGTGCCCATGCGGCATTTCTTGTCGAGCGCCGCGCGCCCTTCCACCGTCAGGCTTTCCACGCCGGCCTCGATGGACACGCAGCCGGCCTTGCCCAGCAGCTCGATCATCGGCGGCTTCCACAGGTCCAGCCGCGTCTGGATGCCGAACTTGATGGGGCGTTCGGCCAGCGCCTCCAACAGGGGCTGGTTGGGCAGGAAGATCTCGTCGATGAAATAGACGTACTCGACGCCTTGGGCGATCAGCCGGTCCAACTCCTCCATCACCACCGGGACGGGGCGCTTGCGGTAGCCGTCGCGGAAGTTCTCCTTCGCGCAGAAGGTGCAGGAGTAGGGGCAGCCGCGGGAGGTTTCCATCTCCGCCCCCGGCCCGGTGGGCGCGCCGTCGAAGCGGTGATGGTGGTGGGCATGGCGGTCGATCCATTCGTCCGGCCACGTCAGCGGCGGCAGGTCGGTGAAGGTGGCCGCCGCCGGGCCGCCATTGACGCGTATGCCGTCCCCATCGGAGCCGTAGTCCCAGGTGGCGACGTGCGGGACGTCACGCCAGTCGTCGGCATCGGCGAGGCGGACGAGCACCTCCTCGCACTCGCCCATCACCACGGCCTCGGTGCCGAGCTTGCGCAGGGCGGCCTTGGGCGTGGTGGAGCCGTGCGGGCCGATGCCGATCATGCGCCCGCCGATGTCCTTCAGGGCGGCGACGGCCTGCATGGGAACGCGCAGCTCCGGCGGGGCGCAACGCCAGAACAGGTAGCTGGGGGCTGTGGTGACCACGGTCAGGTCGGGGGCGAAGGCCCCCACCCGCGTGCGCACCTCGTCCAGCGTCAGTCCGAACAGTTGCCCGTCGATGATCTCCACCCGGTGACCGGCGCGCTCCAGCAGGGCCTTGGCGTAGCCAAGCTCCAGCGGCAGGTGGGGCTCCCGGCAGCCGAAATAGACGCTGCCGTCGAAGCTCCAGGGCGGGTTGACCAGTGCGATCCGTTTGGAGGTGCCTGTCATCCACAAATCCTCACGACGCCACGCGCTGGTGGTCCGTCGGGACCACATGGGCATCGGTCAGCCAGCGGGCCAACCGCAGCAGCCCCTCGTCCACCCCGACCTGCGGCCGCCAGCCGGTGCGCGCGAAGAAGCGCCCGGTGTTGGACACGTACCAGGGCTGGTCGCCGGGACGCCAATCGTCGAACGCGACGTCCGCCTTCACGCCGATCAGGGATGGAAAGCGGTCCAGCAACTCCAACAGGCTGACCGTGTTGGCCGTGCCGCCGCCGATGTTGAAGGCGTCGCCGCTCAGCGATCCGATGCGCTCCTGCGCCAGGATCAGGGCGTTCACCAGATCGTCCACGAACAGGATGTCGCGCACCTGCCGCCCGTCGCCGTAGAGCGTGATGGCCTCGCCGGACAGGGCGCGCTTCAGGAAATGGGCGACCCAGCCCTGGTCCTCCGTCCCGAACTGGTGCGGGCCGTAGATGCAGCTCATGCGGAACACGGCCATGGGCAGGCCGAAGGTGCGGGCGTAGTCCAGCACATACTGGTCGGCGGCCCCCTTGGAGCAGCCGTAGGGGCTGGCGAAGTCCAGCGGCTGGTCCTCGCCCACGCCCCGGCCGGCCAGCAGCGCGTCCTTGGGGCCGTAGCGGTCGCCCTGGGCGGCGAAGTTCATGCCCGGCAGCTTGCCGTAGACCTTGTTGGTGGAGGTGAAGACCAGCGGCGGCGGTGCGTCCTGCGCGCGGATGGCCTCCAGCAGGGTCAGGGTTCCGGCCGCGTTGACGGTGAAGTCGTGCATCGGGTCGGTCAGGCTGGTCGTCACCGCCACCTGGGCCGCGAGGTGATAGACCTGCCGGGCGCGGGCGACGGCGGTCTCCACCGTTTCCTTGTGGCGGATGTCGGCGACCACAGCCTCGATCCGGTCGCCGTGGGTGGCCTGGAGCCAGGAGAGGTTCTCCTCGACGCCCGCCCGCGACAGGTTGTCGAGGATCAGCACCTTGTGGCCTTCGGACGCCAGCCGGTGCGCCAGATTGCAGCCGATGAAGCCGGCGCCGCCGGTGATCAGGACGCAGTCGCCCTGTCCTGTGCCACGTATCTTCTGGGACCGGGCCTTCATGCCGAAAGTCCTCGGCAAGCCAGTTCGTGGCTTGCCTGTTCCACGCGGTCCTCGGCGACCTGCCGGCTCAGCCATTCCGACAGCTCCGCCAGGCCGTCCTCCAGGGCGACGCGCGGTTCGAAGCCCAGCGTCTCGCGGATCAGCGTGATGTCCGGGAAGCAGTGGCGGATGTCGCCGACGCGGCAACGCCCGGTGATCTCCGGCTGGATGTCCGGCCGGCCGACGGCGACGGCCAGGGCCGCGGCGACGTCCTGCACCGACCGGCTGACTCCGCTGCCGACGTTGAAGACCTTGCCCGGCGCCTTCTCGTGCGTCAGTGCGAGGCGGCAGGACTGCACGACGTCGTCCACATGGACGAAGTCGCGGCGTTGCAGGCCGTCCTCGAAGATCATCGGCGCCTTGCCGTTCAGCAGGCGCGACGCGAAGATCGCCAGGACGCCGGTGTAGGGGTTGGACAGCGCCTGCCGCGTCCCGTACGCGTTCCAGAAGCGCAGCGCGGTGGTCGGGATGTTGTACGCCTCGCCGATGATGAGGCTCAGCCGCTCCTGCACGTACTTGTTCAGCGCGTAGACGGAGGCGAGGCCGGGCCGGTGCGTTTCCGGCGTCGCGACCGGGGTCAGCGTGCCGCCGTTGGGCGCGGTCGGTTCCCAACGGCCGGCCTTCAGTTGCTCGACCGTGCGGGCGCCGACGTCCGCCGGGCGGCCTTGTTCGTCGAGATACAGGCCTTCGCCATAAATGCTCATGCTGGACGCGACGACGAGGCGCTCCACCGGCTTTTCGATCAGCGCCTGGAGCAGCACGGCCGTGCCGAGGTCGTTCACGCCCACATAGTCGCCGACCTGGTACATGCTCTGCCCCACGCCGACGCGGGCGGCGAGGTGCACGACGGAATCCGCGCCCTTCAACGCCGTGGCCACGGCGTTCGGATCGCGCACGTCGCCAACCTGGAGTTCGACGTCCGGGGAAAGGTAATCGGGCCGCCGCCCTTGTTCTCCGTGCACCTGTTCTTCAAGGGAATCCAAGACACGCACGCGGTGCCCCAGGGCCAGCAGCTCATCGGCCAGATGGGATCCGATGAAGCCGGCGCCCCCGGTAATCAGCACTCTGTGTGTCATCTGGCGACCTCCACCGCTTCTTTGTTCAGCGGCGAGAACGGCCCTGCAAGCCGGCAAGTTCCTTAAAAAATCGGAGACGTTTGATTCTTAGG
Organism: Pseudomonadota bacterium; assembly: GCA_023413605.1. Taxonomy (GTDB): domain Bacteria; phylum Pseudomonadota; class Alphaproteobacteria; order Azospirillales; family Azospirillaceae; genus Azospirillum. Next base: position 13,115 of record JAEZPL010000286.1, on the reverse strand, counting down.
TCGTAAGCCCAGCGGCCGAAGGGCATGTTGGTTCTACACGCCTTGCGTGTGGAACAATTTGTCGCAGCCACGTTTTGGATGAAAATGAAGCAATTTATTAATTATGTACGCTATGTGAAAGACGAAAGAGGTAGTACCAAATGCATGGCCGCCATGTGCGACGGTGGCAACGCGGCATAATCGGTTAGAAGAGGCGGGCGGTCATGGCGGTCACCGGTGTGTCTCTGAGCGGGCAGGAGCGGACGTTCCATCAGGATGAGATCATCGTGTCGAAGACCGACCTGAAGGGAAAAATCGCTTACGCGAACGATGTGTTCCTGCGCGTCAGCGGCTTCACCGAGGAGGAGCTGCTCGGCCAGCCGCACAACATCGTCCGCCATCCGGACATGCCGCGCTGCATCTACAAATTTCTCTGGGACCGCATCCAGGCGGGCAACGAGATCTTCGCCTATGTGATCAACCGCGCAAAGAACGGCGATCATTACTGGGTCTTCGCGCATGTCACGCCGGTGTTCGGGCATGACCGGGCCATCACCGGGTACCATTCCAGCCGGCGCCTGCCGACACGCAAGGCGGTGGAGGCCGCGGCCGGCCTCTACGCCCTTCTGCGCGCGGAGGAGGCCAAGCACGCGGACCGGGGGGCGGCCATGACGGCCGCCGGGGCCTTGCTGGGAAACATCCTGCGGGACAAGGGCACGACCTATGACGAATTTGTCTTCAGTCTCTAAGGCTCTGCTCGCCGTCGCCCTGATCGCAGTGCTGTGCGCCGCCCAGGCGCTGGCCGGCCTTGCGACCGGCAACTCTGTCGCCGCGGCGCTGGGCGCCCTGGCGCTGCTGCCCTGCATCGCCGTGCTCCGCTGGCTGAGCCAGACGAACCGGTCGATCCGCAAGGCCTGCACGGTGCTTGCCGCCGCGGAGACGGGCGATCTCCAGCCGCGCGTCCTGCACGTCACCGGCAACAGCCCCATCGCGGAGATGCTGCGCACCCTGAACCGGCTGCTCGACCGCGTGGAATCCTTCGGCAAGGAGGCCAACGCGGCCATGCAGCACGCGGCGGAGGGGCAGTATTACCGCCGCATCGTCATGACCGGCATGGTCGGGGAATTCGGGGCCTACGCCCGCCAGATCAACGACGGGCTGGCGGCCATGGACAGCAAGAGCCGTGAATTCGTGGAGAGCGCCACCCGCATCGGCGCCAACATCAAGGAAGTGGCGCAGAGCCTGTCGGCCAGCGCCTCGGAACTGGAGGCGGCCTCCACCTCCATGACCAGCGTGGCGGCGGCGACCAGCGAACAGTCCTTCTCCGCCGCTTCCGCGGCGGGGCAGGTGTCGTCCAACGTGGACGGCGTCGCCGTCGCGACGGGGGAGGTGTCGGGCGCCATCGGCGAGGTGGCGCGGGGCGTGTCCCGCACCGCCGACCTCGCCCGCGGCTCCGTCGAACGCATGAAGCAGGCGGACGGCACGATCCGATCCCTGCTGGCAGCGGCCGACCAGATCGGTGCCGTGGTCCAGCTGATCAACTCCATCGCCAGCCAGACTAACCTGCTGGCGTTGAACGCCACCATCGAGGCGGCGCGCGCGGGCGAGGCCGGCAAGGGCTTCGCCGTGGTCGCCACGGAGGTGAAGAACCTCGCCAACCAGACGGCCCAGGCGACCGAGGAGATCACCGCCCAGATCGCCCACGTCCAGTCCGTGACCCGCGACACGGCGGAGGTCATCCAGCATGTCGGCGGGATGATCCATGACATCGACGAGATCGCCGTGGGGATCGCCGGTGCGGCCGAGGAGCAGAGCGCGGCCATCGACGAGATCAGCCGCTCCATCCGCGAGGCCTCGGCCGGGGTGCGCACGGTGGCGCAGGCCGTCACCCACGTTTCCACCGGCGCGCAGGACGCCAGCGCCGCGGCCAGCCAGGTTCTGGCCTCCGCGGGGGAACTGGCCCGACGGGCCGTCACGCTGAACGGCGACATCGACACTTTCGTCGAGCGTGTCTGCGGCGCGAAGCGGTGACGGCGCCGCCGGAAAAGCGCGATCGCGCAATGTTGTTTCCTGGGGGGCGACAAAATGTGAGCCAAGGGCTGCGGCTATATGTCCGGCAGCATGTGGAATTGATTAAAATTCGTGCGCTCTGTTAGACTTCTCTGTGACAAAATCTGGAGTGCACGAATGAATGGCTTGCTCGCCCGCGTGTCGATTTCAGCCAAAGTTGTCGCGCTGAGTCTCGGCGGGCTCCTGCTCCTGGCGGTCTGCACCGTCGTCGTGTCGCTCCACCTGATCCGGACGGAAATGGCCGATCAGGCCTCCCGCCGGCAGGAGGCCAACATGGCCGTCGCCTGGGAGGTGATGCGCCACCTGGGGAACGACTTCCGCATCCAGGACGGCAAACTGTACGCCGGAACCACGGTGCTGAACGAAAACTTCGCTCCCATGGACACGATCGCCCGCATCGGCGGCGGCGTCGCGTCCGTGCTGATGGGCGACACGCGGGTCGCCACCACGGTGAGAAGGCCCGACGGCAGCCGCGCCATGGGCACCGCGCTGGGTGCGGGGCCGGTTTACGATTCGGTGATCCGCAACGGCAAACCCTACCGCGGCGAGAACGAGGTGCTGGGCGAGCCCTACTTCACCGCCTACGACCCGATCCGCGACGCCAAGGGCGAGGTGATCGGCGTTCTCGTCGTCGGCCTGAAGAAAAGCGACTTTTTCGCCATGGTGAATCCGCTGGTCGGCGCCATCGCCCTGACCGCGGGCGGCGTGGCTCTGGTGGTTTGTCTGGCGTCCTTCATTCTGGTGCGCCGCCTGCTGTCGCCGGTCGGCCAGTTGAACGCGGTGCTGGGGCGGCTGGCGGAAAATGATTACGCCGTCACCGTCCCGGCCACGGACCGCGCGGACGAGATCGGCGCCATCGCGCGCGCCGTCGTGGCCTTCAAGGACAGCATGCAACAGGCCGCGCGCCTGAAGGCGGAGCAGGAAGCGGCGACCCGCAAGGACATCGAACGCGCCCAGCGCATCGAGCTGCTGCTGCGCGACTTCGAAGGCAAGGCGGCGGAGCGGCTGGCCGCCGTCACCGCCGGGGCCGGCAAGATCCAGAACACCGCGGAGGAGATGGGCAAGGGCGTCAACCGCACCTCCCGGCGCACGCTCGAAGTCGCGCACTCCTCGGAACGGTCGCGCACGAACATCCAGCAGGTCGCGGCGGCGGCCCAGCAGCTTTCGGCCTCGATCCGCGAGATCGGCTCGCAGGTGGACCACTCCTCCGCCATCGCCGGGGAGGCGGTGGGCGAGGCGCAGAGGGCAAACGCCATGGTGCAGGGCCTTGCCAACGCGGCGGAGCGCATCGGAGAGGTCGTCCAGTTGATCACCGCCATCGCCAGCCAGACGAATCTTCTGGCGCTGAACGCCACCATCGAGGCCGCCCGCGCCGGGGAGGCCGGCAAGGGCTTCGCCGTGGTCGCCAACGAGGTGAAGAACCTCGCCAGCCAGACCGCCAAGGCGACGGAGGACATTGTCCAGCAGATCGGCGCGGTGCAGCAGGCCACGGGATCCGCCGTCGGCGTGATCGAATCCATCGGGGGCATCATCGAACGCATGCAGGCGGTGTCGGGGGCCATCGCCACGGCGGTGGACCAGCAGCGCGCCGCGACGGAGGAGATTTCACGCAACGCCGTCTCGGTCAGCGACGACACGACCACCGCGGCGCGCAGCGTCGTATCCCTGACCCAGGCGAGCGCCGCCTCCTACGGCTCCGCCTTCCAGGTGCTGTGGGCGGCCAAGGACCTGCGCGAGCCCGCGGCGGCCCTGCGTGCCGAAGTGGATGCGCTGCTGACCGGGGTGCGCAACGCGTAAGAACGAGGCTTGGTGTTGGGCGTGAGTGTGGGGCGTGACGGTGGAACCGGCGCCCGGTGGACCATGGATGGGAACGAACCGATGGGTGGGACATGAATTACACCGTCCGCGACCTGGGCGGAGTCCGGGAAGTCGATCTGCGGGGGCAACTGACCTTTGAAGCCAACGATGACTTCCGCAAGATCATCGAAGGGATCGAGCAGGGCGGCCTGACGGACTGCGTGCTGAACCTGTCCAGCCTCGACTTCATCGATTCGGCGGGGCTGGGTCTGCTGGTCCTGGCCAACAACACCGCCGGCCGGGCTCGCGTGCGTCTGAAGCTGAAGCAACCGCGGGGACAGGTCCGGGAGATGATCGAAATTTCCGAGTTTCACACCATCATCTCCTGCGACTTCTGAGCCTGCGGAATTCCACGCGGTGATGGAAAAGCACGCCCAAGCGGCACCGCCCGCGGCAGCCAAGTCGGTTGGCGGTCAGCGCGTGCTGGTGGGGCAGCCCAGCCGGGGGATCGCGGCTGCGCTCCGCCGCTGTTTGGGGAGCATCGGCGTGCGCCGTGTCGATGTCGCGGCGGACGCGGAAGAGGTGCTGGCCTCCGTTGAGGCGGCGCGGCCCGACCTTGTGCTGCTCGACCGGTCAATCCTGAAGGACGCCCCGCACCTGATCGGAGCGATGCGCGCGGTCGATGGCGCTCGGGAGCTTCCTGTCCTCCTGCTGGGCCGATTCGCATCCGCGGGGGAACGGCGCGAAGCCATGGCGTGCGGCGCCACGGATCTGGTCGCCCGGCCGGTGACCGTAGCCGAATTGGCGGCCCGACTGCGCATCCATCTGGAGAACCGCTCGCTCAACCGGTCCCTTCAGGAGGTCATCCGCAGCCTCCAGACCTTCCACACCGGCGCCGTGCAGCGCATGCAGCTTGCCCGCGACATGCAGCTTGACCTGCTGCCGGGCTCCGTGGAGCGGCGTGACATCGAACGGCTGTACGGCGTCCGGCTGGACAGCCATTTCGAATCGAGTTCCGAACTGGGGGGCGACATCTGGGGCGCGCGGCCGATCGACGCGGCGCGCTTCGCGGTGTTCCTCTGCGACTTTACCGGGCATGGCGTCGCCGCCGCGCTGAACACCTTCCGCCTTCATGCCCTTTTGGAAAAGATCGACCTGCCCGGCGACGACCCGGCGGAGATGCTGGGGGCGATCAACCGGCTGCTGGTCGGCCTGCTGCCCGAATCGCAGTTCGCCGCCATGCTCTACGCCGTCGTGGACACGGTGGCCGGCCGATTGTCCTACGCCACGGCCGGAGCGCCCAAGCCGATCATCGGCATGCCCGGCGGCGACCTTCTTGTGGGGGAAAGCGTCGGCCTGCCGCTCGGCGTGTCGTTGAAGGCCAGCTACCGGAACCGGAACCTGGATTTCCCTTCCGGCGCCTTCCTCTTCCTGTTCAGCGACGCGCTGTTCGAATCGCGGGATTGGGAGGGGCAGCCGTTCGGCTATTCGGGCGTGCTGGATCTGGTCCGGCGGCGCGGGCAAGCCGAGGCGAGTGGGCAGGATCGGCCCTTGGCGGATTTGCTCGACCGCTATTTCGCCAACATGCCGCGCCCGCTGGCCGACGACCTGACGGCACTGTGGCTGGCGCGCGTGGCGGAATGATGGTGCCGTACTGATGCCGGCGGTGGTCAGCCCGCAGCGCTGGCCAGTGCCACCGTCGCGACCACAGTGTTGCCGCTGCCGACGTAGGTCAGTTCGTCGAATCCGACCATGCGGGCCAGCGCGATTCCGCGCCCATGGGTGGCGGTGGACCGGAAGGCGTCCATGGCGAGATACCGGGTCCAGTCGAACCCCGGCCCCTCGTCGGTCACCGTGAAGACCGCGCGCGCGGCATCCCGCCGGACCTGCAGGGTCGCGGTCTTTCGGGCGTTTTCCGGGTGGGTGAGCCGCTCCTCGATCTCGCGGGCCAGCATGTGGCCCAGCTTCAGCTCCTCCTTGGCGGCGTAGCCGATGCCGAGGTTGCCGTGCTCCACCGCATTCAGCAGAAGCTCAATCAGACCGAAGGCCAGCCCGCGGGCGTGCGGCACCATGGAGGACACCGCGATGGCGAGGTTGTGCGCCTCCTGCGGCGTGCGGAACTGGAAGGTCCCGTCGCGCAGCAACGCCATCGCGTCGGAGCGCGAGCGTACGTCGCCCTGAAGTTGTTTCAGACGTGTATGGCGGTCGACCGCGGCTGCAACGAGCGATTGCAGCAGTTCTCCGGCATAGGGCTTGACGAGGTAGTAGAAAACCCCGGCCTGAATGGCTTCGGCGATTTCCGCGCTGCTGTCGGAGATGGTCTGCATGATGACCGGAATCGCCGCGAGATCCGGGTGCGCTTTCATCCGGGTGAACAATTCCATCCCGCCCATGCCCGGCAATTGCCGGTCGAGCAGGACGACGTGCACGACCTCCCCCGCCTCCGCCAGAAGATGCCACGCCTCTTCCGCGGTGCCGGCTCCCAGCGTCCGGTAACCCATGCGCCCCAGATAGCCGGAGACGATGGCGCGGCTCATCTCCTCGTCATCCACGACGAGAGCGGTGATCGGATTCGTCATGGGCGCCTGCTCTCGCATGGTTGCGGGAACTGAATCCTTGCTACGCAAGGTTAGCGGACTTCCAATGGCTGGTCTACCACTTGTGGATTAGAAAGACGCTTCCATGGTTGCGTTGTAGGATCGGCCGACCTCCTCCAGCGCCGACGCAAGGTCGCGCACCGCGGCAGGGGTGATGCCGGTTGCATCACGACGCCGGGCCGCGGCCACGATCCGGTCGGCTGTCATGGCAACCCGTACGAAGCCGACGCTGCCCGCGGCACCTTTGATGATGTGCGCCTCGCGCTCGATCACCGGGAAGTCGCCGTCCTGTACCCCTTGCTCCAGCCTCTCCAGGTTGATGGCGGTATCCTGGAAGAAGGTCGCCATCAGGTCGGCGAGCCCATGGTCGCCCAGCGTGTTGCGAAGCTCGCGCAGCACGTTCGGGTTGATCGTGGCGGGCGGTGAAGGGGCGGGGACGGCCTGCGCGGCAGCCGGAGGAGCCACGCCCCACAACGCGACCGCATGCAGCAGCAGTTCCGGTGCGACGGGTTTCGACAGATAGTCGTTCATGCCGGCGGACAGGCAGGCTTCCTCGTCGCCTTCCATGGCGTTCGCGGTCATCGCGATGATGGGAATACGGCCGACGTTGCCACCCAGCCGACGAATGGCCCGTGTGGCGGTCAGCCCGTCCATCACCGGCATTTGCACGTCCATCAGAACGAGGTCGTAGGGCAGGGCCGCAACGGCGTCCACGGCCTCTTCCCCGTTCGACACGACATCGGCGACATGGCCGGCCCGGCGCAGCAGCGCAAGCGTCACCTGCTGGTTGACCGGGTTGTCCTCCGCCACCAGAACGCGGCAGCGCTGCGCCTTCGCCGGCGCTACGGTGGCCTTGGCGCCGGAGTCCTGGAATGGCGGTGTCCCCGGATCGAACAGGCGGGCGATGGCGGCGCGCAGCGCGTTGCTGCGGATCGGCGTGACGATCCGCACGTCCACCGCCGCGGCATCCTCCGGCGGACCGTCCCCGCGTTGCGTCGCGAGCAGCGCCAGCCGCAGCCCTTCCAGCCCGGGCGTCGCGCGGATGAGCGTGACCAGCGCGGCCCCGGCCGGATCGTCGGCAGCCTCCCGCATGCGCTGGAGCGTGCGCTGGTCGAGAATGGCGGCGCGGAATGGTCGCCCGGCTTCCCTCGCGGCCGGAAGGATGCTCAGCGCCTCGTCGCCGGTGGCGGCGGCATCCACGTCGATTCCATGGTCGGCGAGGCGGCGGACCAACAGGTCGCGGGGCACTCCCGGTTCCTTCACCAGCAGAACCCGCCCTTGCCAATCGGAGGGAGGCAGCACGGAGTCGCGCGCCGCCACGCCACGGTCAAGCGGAATGCACACCCAGAAGGTGCTGCCGCGCCCCGGCGCGCTGTCGACGCCGATGCGCCCGCCCATCAACTCGGTCAGCCGCTTGCAAATGGCCAACCCCAACCCGGTGCCGCCATGCCGGCGGGCGGCCGAGGAATCCACCTGCGTGAACATGGTGAACAGCCGTTCCTGGTCTGCCGCCGCGATGCCGATGCCGGTGTCGCGAACCTCAATCCGGATGTCGGCCCGGCCCGGAGTGCCCGGACGTTCGTCGAACAACTCGATCGTCACGCAGCCGGCATCGGTGAACTTCACGGCGTTACCGGCGAGATTGATCAGAATCTGGCGCAGCCGGCCGGGATCGCCGCGCAACGGGCCGTGAAGGGAAGGCGGCACGTAGCTGACCAGTTCCAGCCCCTTGGCGGCGGCGCGGGGCGCCAGCAGTTCCACCACGCTCTCCACCAGCGGCGTCAGATCGAACTCCGTGATTTCGAGCTTGAGGCGCCCGGCGTCGATCTTGGAGAAGTCCAGGATGTCGTTGATGATGACCAGGAGCGATTCCGCCGAATCCCGGATGGTGGTGGCGTAGGTGTTCTGCTCCTCGTCCAGCCGGGTTTCCAGCAGCAGGCCGGCCATGCCGATCACGCCGTTCATCGGCGTGCGGATCTCGTGGCTCATGGTCGCCAGGAAGTCCATCTTGATGCGCTGTCCGGCCTCGGCCTTGTCCTTGGCCTCGCGCAACGCCTGCTCCACCCGCCTGCGCTCGGTCAGGTCGCGGAAGATCGCCGCGTAAAGCGAGCCCTGCCGGGTCTTGACCTCCGCCACCGAGACATCGAGCGGGAACAGCTCACCCCCCATCCGCACGGCGTCCACCTCGCGCGCGAAATTCGGACCGATGCGGCGGGCGCCGGAGGCCACCTCCGCCAGAAGGCGGGCGTGGGCACGATGATTGGACGCGGGAACGAGATCCCGGATGGAACGCCCGACCAGCGCGCCGGCCGGGTAGCCGAAGATGCGGTGGGCGGCGGCGTTGGCGCTTTCGATGGTGCCGTCGCTCCGGGCGGTCAGGATGCCCTCCACCGCTGTTTCCAGCAGCGCGTTGAGGCGGGCGTGCCCCTCCTCCAGCGCCGCTCCCTGCCGGTGCACCAGCGTCAGCGAGCGCGTCAGCGTCACCGAGAACAGAAGGATGACGATGCTGAAGCCGACGGCCACCGCCCCGACCTCGATCAGGTTCGTGCGCCAGCCGTCCAATTCCTCGTCCTGTGCGCGGCTGACGGACAGGACCAGCGGCCAGACGGGCGTGGCGCGAAAGGCGGTGATCAGCGTCGGCCCGTCCGGCACGACGTCCCGGAACACGCCATGCTCGGCGACGGGCAGGTGGGTGCGGAACAGGGCGGTTCCGGCGGCCTGGGTCCCGATGCGCTCCGGCGCCGGGGGCATGCCGGTCAGCAGCAGCCCGTCATAGCGGTAGAGGGTCACGGCGCCGTGCCGCCCCGTCCGCACCGCCTGGAAGATGTTCTGGAAATATTCGGGGTTCACCGTGGCCGCGACGACACCAATCAGGATGCCGTCCGCGTCGTACACCCCTCGGCTCATGGGCAGGATCCACTTGCCGGATCGGTCGTCAAAGCCACCGTCGCCGGTGACCAGCACCCGACCGCGCATCGGTGCGGCGACGAACAGGCCCTTGCTGCTGCCCGACAGATGGGCGCGGAACAGATCCTGCCCGGCAAAGGAGTGGCTTCCCAAGGATTCAGCGGAAACCTCAACCTCGGGCGCCTCGGTGCTGGCGGCCAGGGTGCCGTTCTCATCGATCAGCGTCAGCCCGCGCAGATGGGGGGAACGGCGCAGCCGGTCCTGCATGAGGTCCAGCGCTTCGGCCCGTTCGCGCGCGTCGGTGGGCAGGCCGGTCAGGCTCATCGCGTCGGCAACGGACGCCAGCGTGACGTCCACCGCCTGGACCGTGCGGGTGGTCGAGGTTTCCAGCGCCCCGGCCAGATTGTCGAGATTCCGTTCCGCCGTCTCCAGCGTCAGCCGCCGGTTGGCGTGGAACTGGTAGCCGATCGCGATCAGCAATGCCCCGACGGACAGCAAGGCGAAGACCAGAACTCCGCCCCGATGCAGGAAGGGGCTTCGCTTGTCCATGGTGCGCGGGTCCGGTTCCAGAAATGGCCATCCTTGACAGAAGGGGCGTTGCCGTGGCGGCGTGGAGTCGATGTTGCGGACAGATGGTATCAGCGGGTAGAAGAATCGCAAGCACTCACCGCTCCTGCTTGCAATGCGGCGGCACACTCTTCACGGTGGCTGCGGAAGTGGGCGAGCGGGGCTTCATGGAACGGGCGGTGACGATGGGACGGCTTGCTGCGACGCTGGCTTTTCTGACGCTTGTCGGGCTGGGCTCGGTTCCGGCGGAGGCCTCGGCCGAAACGCGGCTGGAACGGATTCAGCGCACGGGCCTGCTGCGCGTCTGCATGTGGCCGGACTATTACGCCATCTCCTTCCGCCATCCCCGCACGGGGGAGCTTCAGGGATTGGACATCGAGCTGGCGCGGGCTCTTGCGGACGACCTCGGCGCGCGGGTCGGCTTCGTGGAAACGAGCTTCCCGCGCTTTGTCGACGACCTGAGGGAGGACCGCTGCGACATCGGGATGTTCGCCATCGGAGTCACCCCGGCGCGGGCCGCGCTGGTGGCCTTCAGCCAGCCGTACCTGCGCAGCGGAATCTACGCCGTCACCACCCAGACCCATCCACGGATCAGAAACTGGGCGGACCTGGACCAGGACGGCATGATCATCGCCGTCCAGAAGGGCACCTACATGGACGACTACGCGCGCAGGGCCTTCCGCCGCGCGCGCATTGCCGCCGTTTCCCGCCCGCAGGAGCGGGAGGACGAGGTGCAGTCCGGCCGGGCCGACGCTTTCCTCACCGACTATCCTTACGGCCAGCGGATGCTGGCCTTTCATCCCTGGGCCTACCTGATCGCGCCGGAAAACCCGGTGCAGACCACGCCCTACGCCTACGCCGTGGCGCCGGGCGACACGGCGTGGCTGGACCGGGTGAACGCCTTCGTCGACAGGGTCAAGCACGACGGCCGGCTGGAGGATCTCGCCGCGCGGTACAAGCTCACCCCCATCGTCGCGCGGGACTGAGGCAGCGTCAGATTTCCACCTGCGTGCCGAGTTCGACGACGCGGCCGGGCGGGATGCAGAAGAACTCCGTCGCCGACAGCGCGGTCTTCGACAGCAGGATGAAGAACGGCTCCCGCCAGGAGGGCAGGCCGGCCGCCTTCGACGGGATCAGCGTCTCCCGGCCGAGGAAGAAGGACGTTTCCATCATGTCGAGGTGCAGGCCGTAGCGCCGGCACTGCTCCAGCGCGCGGGGGATGTGCGGCTGCTCCAGGTAGCCGTAATGCAGCACCACGCGGAAGAAGCCCTTGCCCAGCTTCTCCACAAGCATGGCCTTCTCGGTGTTGACGCGCGGCACCTCGTCGATGATGACGGTCAGGACCACGACGCGTTCGTGCAGAACCTTGTTGTGCTTGATGTTGTGCAGCAGGGCGTGCGGCACGACGTCGGGGTTGCCGGTCATGAACACGGCCGTGCCGGCGACGCGCTGCGGCGACTGCGGGGAGACGCGCTGCAGGAACAGGTCCATCGGCAGGGCGTCGGCGTAGAGGCGGTCGGCCAGGATGGCGCGGCCACGGCGCCACGTCGTCATCAGCAGATAGACGGCGGCGGCGATGACCAGCGGGAACCAGCCGCCTTCCGGCACCTTCAGCAGCGTGGCGCCGAACAGGGCGAGGTCGATGACCAGGAAGGCCGAGAAGGCAACGACGACCAGCACCGGGTTCCAGCGCCACAGGCGCCAAGCCACCACGGCGGCCAGGATCGTGTCGATCGCCATGGCCCCGGTGACGGACACGCCATAGGCCGCGGCGAGGTTGCTGCTGGACCCGAAGCCGACCACCAGGATCACCACGCCCACCAGCAGCAGCCAGTTGTTGCGCGGGATGTAGACCTGCCCGACCTCGTGTTCGGAGGTGTGGCGGATCTCCCGCCGCGGCAGGTAGCCGAGTTGCACCGCCTGCCGGGTCAGCGAGAAGGCGCCGGAAATCACCGCTTGGCTGGCGATGACCGTGGCGGCGGTGGACAGCACCACCAGCGGCAACTGCGCCCAGTCCGGGGCCAGGTGGAAGAAGGGGTTCTCCAGCGTTTCAGGTTCGTGAAGCAGCATGGCGCCCTGACCGAAGTAGTTCAGCACCAGCGCCGGCAGCACGAAATAGAGCCACGCCAGCCGGATCGGCTTGCGTCCGAAATGGCCCATGTCGGCGTACAGCGCCTCCGCGCCGGTCACGCACAGGACGACGGCGCCCAGCGTGACGAAGGCCACCCAGCCGTGATTGAAGAACAGTTCCGCGCCGTACAGCGGGTTCAGCGCGCGCAGCACGTCCGGTGACTGGACCACCTGGACGGCGCCCAGGACGCCCAGCGTCAGGAACCACACCGCCATCACCGGGCCGAAGAAGATGCCAACCCGGCCCGTGCCCTGCCGCTGGAACAGGAACAGCAGGCTCAGCACGGCCAGCGTGATCGGCACGACGAAGGCATCCAGGGCCGGCGTCACGACCTTCAGCCCCTCCACCGCGCTCAGCACCGAGATGGCCGGCGTGATCAGGCTGTCGCCGTAGAACAGCGCCATGCCCAGGATGGCCAGCGCGATCACCGTGCGGCTGCCCAGGGCGGAGCCCAGGCCGCGGTGGGCGAGCGTGCCCAGGGCCATCACGCCGCCTTCGCCGCGGTTGTCCGCGCGCATCACCAGCATGACGTATTTCAGCGTGACCACGATGATCAGCGCCCAGGTCGCGAGCGACAGGATGCCGAAGATCGTCGGTTCATTGAGTGGCAGGTGGGTGTGGGTGAAGGCCTCGCGCATGGTGTAGAGCGGGCTGGTCCCGATGTCGCCGTAGACGACGCCGAGCGCCCCCAGCACCAGGGCGGGCATGCGGTGCGACGACGACGGAGGAGCCTCAGCCGGCCCGGCCTGGCCGTTGTCCGTTCCTGGGGTCGCCGTACCGGAGCCGGTTTGCTGGTTGGCGGTGTCCATGGGAGGTCCGTTCATCCTTTGCGCAATCTCGCGGTCACTATGGTGACAAACGATTGGCACGAAAATCATTACGCGAACGGCGAACGCTCACATTTTCTCAAACGTTCCGGGCTGCACCGCCGGGAAAAGGAGTGTTTTGCCGAGGCCGCGTCGGCTGGCACCCCTGCGCCCCCCGGTGACCGATCCGCCACGACGGGACGGGTCTGCTCCATTTTGGAACAAACAGGGAACTTGTCGCTTGTCGTTCGTTGTTTGTTC
>JAEZPL010000273.1 GCA_023413605.1 Pseudomonadota bacterium | reverse complement strand
CCGCATAGGACGATCCGCTGGCTCCCCATGCGTTGGTGGTATTGCCTCCATCGAATGCGATTGATATCCAGAGAAAGAATTGCCACGTCCACCATCACCCCCCTGCGTTTTCGCCCTTTTTCGATTCGGTTTTTTCGGGCGGGTGGTCGGCCGCATCCCCGTTGGTTGCTGTTCAGCACGCGATTTCATGGAGCGGCCTTTGCGATATTGTTCTCCCAAGCGTGCAGGATCCCATGACGACCGGTGACCTCGACCTCGACGCGTGCAGCCGCGAGCCGATCCATATTCCCGGCAGCATCCAGCCGCACGGCATCCTGCTGGCCTTCTCCAGCGACGCCGGGGGATCGTCCTTCACGCTGACGCAGGCGAGCGCCAACGCCGGCCCCGCCCTGGCGGTGGAGTTCGAGCAGGCGTTGGGGCTGCCGCCGGACCGGGCGCTGCACCCCGCGGTGGCCGGCCCGCTCGCCGCCTTCCTGACGGAGGAGCGTGTCCCGGCCCGGCCCACGCCGCTCGCCATCCTGCCGCTGCCGCCCGCGGGCAGCTTCCAGATGCTCGCCCACTGCTCCGGGCATGAGACCGTCGTCGTCGAGCTGGAGCGGCTGACGGAGGGCGATAAATACCTGTTCGAGCACGTCTATCCGCGCATGCGGGAAGCCATCGAGCGGCTGGACGCGCTGAACAGCCCCGACGACATCCTGTCCTGCGCCGCGCACGAGGTGCGCGCGCTGACCGGCTTCGACCGGGTGCTGATCTACCGCTTCGACGCGGACTGGCACGGCACGGTGGTGGCGGAGGACGGCAACGGGCGGCTGCCCTCCTATCTCGACCTGCGCTTTCCGGCGACGGACATCCCGGCCCAGGCGCGGGAGCTGTACCGGCTGAACCGGCAGCGGCTGATTCCCGACGCCGGCTACCGGCCGGTTCCCGTCCTTCCCGCGCTGAACCCGCGGACAGGGCGGCCGCTGGACCTCAGTTTCTCCGTCCTGCGCAGCGTGTCGCCGGTGCATGTCGAGTATATGCGGAACATGGAGACGGCCTCCTCCATGTCGGTGTCGATCCTGCTGCACGGGCAGTTGTGGGGCCTCATCTCCTGCCATCACCGGGTGCCGCGGCAGGTGTCCTACGCGGCGCGGTCGGCCTGCGACCTGATCGCCCAGATCCTGTCGGTGCGCATCGCCGCGGTGGAGGACCGGCGCGACGCCGAGCACCGCATCGCGCTGAAGGCCATCCAGTCCCGGCTGCTCGCCGCCATGGCCCAGGCCGGTCCCTTCATCGCCGGCCTTACGGACGTGCCGGACGAGCTGCTGCGCTTCGCCGGCGCCACGGGGGCCGCCGTCGTGTTCGAGCAGAGCTGCACGCTGGTGGGCGACACGCCGACCAGCGAGGAGGTGATGAAGCTGGTCTCCTGGCTGTCCGAGCAGGGCGAGCCGGAGCAGTTCGAAACCGACACGCTGCCGGTCCTGTACCCGCCGGCCGCCGGCTATGTGGACAAGGCGGCGGGGCTGCTGGCCATCGCCGTGTCGAAGCTGCACGCCAGCTACATCCTGTGGTTTCGGCCGGAGGTGGTGCAGACCGTCCGCTGGGGCGGCGACCCGCGCAAGCCCCAGGGGCACGAACCCGGCGCCGCCCGCCTGCACCCGCGCACCTCCTTCGAGGCCTGGAAGGAAACGGTGCGCAACCGCGCGTTGCCCTGGACCGCCGCGGAGCGGGAAACGGCCGCCGACCTGCGCCACGCCATCATCGGCATCGTGCTGCGCAAGGCGGAGGAGCTGGCCGCCCTGTCCCGCGAACTCGCGCGGTCGAACAAGGAGTTGGAGTCCTTCTCCTACTCCGTGTCGCACGACCTGCGGGCTCCCTTCCGGCACATCGTGGGCTACGCGGAACTTTTGCAGGAACTGGAAGGCGGCAAGCTCAGCGACACCGGGCGGCGGTATCTGGACACCATCGTGGACGCGGCCAACACCGCCGGCTCGCTGGTCGACAACCTGCTGCACTTCTCGCAGATGGGCCGCAGCGAGCTGACCCCCATCGGCATCGACATGGCCCGGCTGGTCGGGGAGGTGCGCGAAACCCTGGCGCCGGAGGCCGCCGGACGGCCCGTCGTCTGGGAGGTGGCCGCCCTGCCGACCGTGCGCGGCGACCCCACGATGATCCGGCTGGTCTTGCAGAACCTGCTGTCGAACGCCATCAAATACACAAGGGGCAGGGAACCCGCGCGCATCGCCGTGGGTTGCGAAGACCGGCCGGGAGAAACGCTGTTCTGGGTGAAGGACAACGGGGTCGGCTTCAACCAGGCCTATGAGAAGAAGCTGTTCGGCGTGTTCCAGCGGCTTCACCGAAACGAGGAGTTCGAAGGCATCGGCATCGGTCTTGCCAATGTGCGCCGTGCCGTGGACCGGCATGGGGGCCGGACCTGGGCCGAAGGCCGCATCGACGAGGGCGCCGCCTTCTACTTCACGCTGCCCAAGGCCGAGGCGGCGAAACCGGACATACGGAACCTGTATGAGTGAACTGAAGCCCATCCTGCTGGTCGAAGACAACCCGCGGGACCTGGAACTGACCCTGGCGGCGCTGGACAAGTGCCAGCTGGCCAACGACGTCATCGTGGCGCGCGACGGCGAGGAAGCCCTGGCCATGCTGACCCGGCGCGACCCGGAGACCGGCAGGCCGACCATGCTGCCGGCCGTGGTCCTGCTGGACCTGAAGCTGCCGAAGATCGACGGGCTGGAGGTGCTGGAGCGCGTGAAAAGCGATCCGGAAACCCGGCACGTGCCCATCGTCATGCTGACCGCGTCGCGCGAGGAAAGCGACCTCGTGCGCAGCTACAAGCTGGGCGTCAACGCCTTCGTCGTGAAGCCGGTGGACTTCAAGGACTTCTTCCAGGCCATCCGCGACCTGGGCGCCTTCTGGGCCATCCTGAACGAGCCGCCGGTCGGCTGCGCCCGGCGTAACGGGCCCGCATCTCTCGCCGCGGGGAAAGGCGACTGAAGGCATGGCGGCCACCGTCACCATCCTGCATCTGGAAGACAGCGCGCTGGATTGCGAGCTTGCCTGCGCGCACCTGCGCAAGGCCGGCATGGACTGCAATGTCAGCCGCGTGGACACGCAGGAGGCCTTCGTCGCGGCGCTGGACGCGCGCCGCTTCGACGTGATCCTGGCCGACTTCTCGCTGCCGGCCTTCGACGGGCTGTCGGCGCTGGAGATCGCGCAGGCGAAGGCGCCCCAGACGCCTTTCATCTTCCTGTCCGGCCGGATGGGGGAGGAAACCGCGGTCGAGGCGCTGAAGCACGGGGCGCGCGACTATGTCC
>JAEZPL010000203.1 GCA_023413605.1 Pseudomonadota bacterium | reverse complement strand
ATCAGCGCCCGTACGTCCTCGTCCAGCGCCTGCACCATGGGCGCCGCCAGATAGGCGTCGCGGTCGTAGAGCGGGAAGGCTCCCTTTTCGGCGGCCAGCAGGGCGGAGGCGCGGTAGGCCTCGTTCTGGATGGCCTTCAGCCAGGAATCGGTCAGCGCCACCGCCCGGTCGGTGCCGTAGCGGACGCGGCACAGGATCAGCGCGTCGGCCAGACCCGTTACCCCCAGGCCGATGCGCCGCTTGGCCTGCGCCTCGTGCGCCTGCTCCTCCAGCGGGAAGCGGGAGGCGTCCACAACATTGTCCATCATCCGCACGGCCAGCCCGACCAGCGTCCGCAACCGGGCGGCGTCCAGCCGCGCCGTCTCCTCGAACGGGTCCAGCACCAGAGCCGCGAGGTTGATCGAGCCGAGCAGGCAGGCGCCATAGGGGGGCAGGGGTTGCTCGCCGCAGGGGTTGGTCGCGGAGATATGCTCGACGTACCGCAGGTTGTTGCGCTCGTTGATGCGGTCGATGAAGATCACGCCGGGTTCCGCGTAGGCGTAGGTCGCCTGCATGATGCGGTCCCACAGGGCGCGGGCCTGCACGACGCGGTAGACGCGGTCGCCGAAGACCAGCGGCCAGGGCTTGTCGGCCTTCACGGCGTCCATGAAGGCGTCGGTGACCAGCACCGACAGGTTGAACATGCGCAAGCGGCCGGGTTCGCGCTTGGCGTCGATGAAGTCCTCGATGTCCGGATGGTCGCAGCGCAGCGTCGCCATCATGGCGCCGCGCCGGGCGCCGGCCGACATGATGGTGCGGCACATGCTGTCCCACACGTCCATGAAGGACAGCGGGCCGGAGGCGTCGGCGCCCACGCCCTTCACCGAGGCGCCCTTGGGCCGCAGGGTGGAAAAGTCGTAGCCGATGCCGCCGCCCTGCTGCATGGTCAGGGCGGCTTCGCGCAGGTGGGCGAATATGGCGCCGAGGTTATCCCCGATCGTGCCCATGACGAAGCAGTTGAACAGCGTCACCGAGCGGCCGGTGCCGGCCCCGGCCAGGATGCGGCCGGCGGGCAGGAACTCGAACCGGGACAGCGCCTCCTCGAAGCGGGGGGCCCAGGCGGCGGGGTCGGCCTCGGGCTCGGCCAGGGCGGTGGCGACGCGGCGCCACGTGTCCGCGATCTCACGGTCGATGGGCTCGCCCCCGGCCGTCTTGAAGCGGTACTTCATGTCCCAGATCCGCTGGGAAATGGCGGCGATGCCCGGCATGCGTCCTCCCTCGCGCGGCCAACGGAGGGGCCGGCGTGCTTACACCATGCACAAAAGAGTAAGAGCCCGCCCCGACACGGTCAACCCGGCGGTTCCGCTTACGTTCCCGCCGGGCCATGGGGCGCGCGGGAGCCGGTTGCGGCGAAGGCGGGACGCGGGATCAGGAGGCCGGACTGGGAGCCTTGGTTGCGCGGGCGTCGACGGGCTGCGCCTGCGGTCGCACGGTCGGCGGGCCGCCGGCCGCGACGACGAGGCGGTCGCTCGCGGCCTCCAGCTGCTCCTCCAGCACCTGCATGGCCTTGGCGCGGCCGAGACCCGGCTGGATGGGCGGCAGGAATTCCACGACGATGGTGCCCGGCCGCTTGATGAAGCTGTGCCGCGCCCAATACAGGCCGGCGTTCAGCGCCATCGGCACGATGGGAATGTTCAGGTTTTCGTACAGCACGCCCACGCCGATGCGGTAGGGACGATAGGCGCCGACGGCCACCCGCGTGCCCTGCGGGAAGATCACGATGGGCCGCCCCTCGTCGCGCACCGGCTTGGCGTTCCGCAACAGCGAGGCCACGGCCCGCCCGCGGGCGCCGCGGTCCACCGCGATCATGCGCGCCTTGGCCGCGTACCAGCCCCAGATGGGGATCCACAGCAGCTCGCGCTTCAGGATGATGGCCGGGTCGTTGACCAGGAAGTGCAGCTTCAGGGTCTCCCACGCCGACTGGTGCTTGGCGGCCAGCAGGAAGGAGCCGGAGGCCGGCACATGCTCCCGCCCGCGCACCTCGTAGTGGATGCCGACCAGCGTGCGTTCCAGCCACGCGATGGTGCCGAAGTACCACGTGACCACGCGGATCATCGCCCGCCGCGGCAGCAGAAGCATCCACAACAGGCCGATGCAGGCGACCGCGGTCCACACGTGGAACGCGATGTTGAAGGCGAGGGAGCGCAGGAAGATCATCGGCGGAACTTGTCAGGAATCGAGCAGCTTCTCAAGCCCGTAGCGCAGCAGCGTCAAAAGGTACTTGTTGTACTCCGTGACCAGCAGGCTGGCGGTGCCGGGCCACATCCACCAGTCGTCAAGGTGCACGTTGGGGGACGCGACGGGGTGGGGAACAACGTCCACCTCCGGGATCACCATGTGGAATTCCAGCAGGCTGCGCTTCATGTGGTAGTTGGCGGTGACCAGCCGCATCGAGCGGAAGCCCTGCTCGCGCAGCCAGTCGGCCGTCTCATAGGCGTTGCCGATGGTGCTGTCGGCGGCGTAGCCCAGCGTGATGCAGCATTCGATCTCGCTCGGCGACTGGCGGGACTTGCGCAGCAGTTCCTGGACATCCACACCATCGTAGACGCCGGACACGAACATCTTGCGGGCGCGGCCGGCGGCCAGAAGCTCCATGCCGGTGCCGAGCCGCCCGCTGCCGCCGGTCAGCACGACGATGGCGTCGGTGAGGCGCGTGGCCTCCGCGCTTTCGGCCGGGGGCGGGGTGCGCGGGATCGATTCGGCGAACAGGACCAGCCCGCCGCCCCACAGGAGCCCCATCACGAGCGCCGCCAGCAGAAGCCGGCCGAACGCCCGCGCGATGATGCCGCGCCGGGGATGGGAGCGCGCCATGGCCTCAGCCTCCCC
>JAEZPL010000829.1 GCA_023413605.1 Pseudomonadota bacterium | reverse complement strand
TCGTGGCTGAGGTTGGCGAGAAAGCGTTCCAGCGTCTCGGATTTCTCGGACAGGGCGCGGGTGCGTTCGGCGATCTGGCGCTCCAACCCTTCGTTCAGGGTGGCCAGTTCGTGCGACAGGTCGCGCTCGTTGTGCAGCGCCTTCATCACGCGCCGGCCGAGCACCAGCGCGTGGGAGAACATGAACACCAGGGCGCCGTAGGGGACGAGGTCGATGCTCTCGTAAAAGTGCGCGTACATCAGGGCGTCGTGCACCACGGTGCCGAGGAAGGTCAGCCCGCCACCGCCCAGCAGCAGCGCCCCGAACTGGCGCCGCCACGCCGCCACCGCCAGCCGCCACGCGAAGTACAGGGCGGTGAGCACCAGCAGCAGGCTGGCCACGTCGCGCAGCCGGGTGAACACCAGCGGCTCGGTCAGCAGCACCAGCAGCACGCCCAGGACGGAGACGGCCAGCATGGCTTGCCCCACCCGCCGATGCAGGCATCCGGGGAACAGTTCGCGCAGCAGGTAGAAATAGATCGGGTAGAACATGTAGATCGGCAGATATTCCAGCCGATACGCCCACTCCTCCGACACGCCGGGGAAGGAAATCCGCAAAAGTTCGCTGGTGCAGACCAGCCTCAGCGTGCAGGCAATGAGCAGAAGCACCAGATACACCGGCGCCATCGAAATGCCGGTTCGCATGAAAGCGGCGGTGAACAGCGCCAGCATGATCAGCGACATCAAGGCGCCGGCATTCGTCATCAACTGACGCTGCCAAGCCTCAGCCAATTCGCCGTTGCCATCCAGGACCGGGGCCTTCCCGACGCCGCCTTCGGAATGGAAATGGTTGGAAACCTCCATTGCCAGTTCGATCACCCGCCGACCGCCGTGGAGCGTGACGAAGCGGGTGACCGCGCCCGGCACCTCGCCCGCAGCGTCCAGGGCCGGGCTTCCGACCGCCGTGATCACGCGGCCGTCCATCCACAGCCGCATGGAGGAATTGGCCGGTGGAATTTTCAGGGCCAGCGGCGGCGTGTCCGGCGGCAGCAGAAGCTTCAGCCGGTAGGTGGCGGCCCCCTGCCCGTCCAGACGCCGTCCGTCCGGAAGCACCATCCCGTTCCAGATCCCCGGCAGCGTGGTCAGGATCCACGTCCGTCCGTCCGCTGACGGCAGTGGAAGGTGGCTTTCATCCCCGACCAATGCCCCCCAGGACATCAGCCATTCGCCGTCGAGGTTCACCACCCCGCGGGTTTCCGGATCCCACCCGCGCAGGTCGAGCACGCCGCCCCGCGCCACCGGATGGTCGAGCGCCAAAGCCGGCGAGTCCAGGAGCAACGGCAGAAGCGCCAGCAGCCAAAGCCGCGGCAACCATAGCCCAATCCACGCCTTCAACGTCGAAGCGGCGTGGGTCGCGGGTGGCGCGGATGGCATGGACCGAAGCACCGGTGCGCACGTCCTTTGTCGGGTGCGGAGCACGGGAAAGGACGGGTCAGGCCACTTCCGCGGCCCGGCCATCCACACTCACTAAGGGGGTACCCCAAAACGTCAGGAATGAAAACACCTACGCATTCGAACAATTAAGACATGGTTTCAATCGATTCCGCCACGAATTTTGTTGTCACTGCGAACAATGCCGAATCCATGGCCGCAGCTCAAGTCATGGTTGCAATCACAAATCGCTTTAGCCCGTCATCGTGAATCCAACGGGCCGAAAGCTGTCCGCCATGATTGATGACGACCGGCTCCGGGCGTTGCGGCAAGTCCGATTCGGCATGAAGCAATCGGTCCGCAACAGGCGATCGCCCGCATTTCTTGACCGATCGCTCGAATCGACAGTGCCGATCAACCGTTGCCCGGCGGGCAGAAGCATGCCTGTTCCGGAAAAGCCAGCGACGGCAGGACCGGCCTCAAGCCGGCTCTGCCGTCGCGATGGAGGCAACCAGCCTTCGGGACCAGACCGTCAGGCCATGGCCTTCATCTGCTTGTCGATCTTGGCCAGCACGGTCATGACCGCCTTGCACTTGCTCTTGACGTCCTCGTCCGTCTCCGGAATCTGGTCCTGGGACGAGATTCCGCGCCATTCCTTCACGAATTCCTTCAGGTCGGGCATCTTCGGCAGTTGGGTTCCGATGCCCCGGATGTCTTCCGACCAAAGCTGCTTGTAGTCATCCACCGTCTTGGCGGCCTTCAGCTTCTTCGCCAGCGACAGCATGTATTTCTCAAGGATATCGCGGCCCTTTGCGCGAACCTCGTTGGCCTTCCTCACCGCCTCCCGCATGCCTTCGTAATCGTCCGCGATCTTCGCGCCCAGGGATGCCTGGTTGAAGGTGACGAACAGCTGGTCGGCGGCCTTGGCGACCTTCTCGGCGTGAGCGGTGGAGTCCTTGGGAATCAGCTTGTTCGCCTTGAACTTCTTCGCCGCCGCCTCGGCCAGATCGCGAAGTTTCTGAAGCTGCGTGCGCAGCGGTTCGACGGAGCGCTTGTATTCGGCCTTGGCCTCGCCGAACAGGTCGTCCAGATCGGCCAGCGTGGCGTTGCTGGGCGCGTTCACGGAGACGCTGAGCTTCTTCCAGTCGATGGCGCCGTGCGCCTTGGCGACCGCCTTCATCGCGTCGCCCACACCGGTCTTTCCGGCCGCCTTCGCCAGGGCGCCCTTGTTCTTGTCCCAGTCCTTCTGGGTCAGCACGGCGGGGATGTCGATTCTCTTCAAGGGGCCGGACATCGCTAAAACCTCCTCTGCCAGACTCGTTCGGGTTTGATTTACAGCGGCATCGTAAAAGACGACACAGCCCCCATGAAGCCGACGATTGCTCCTGTCTCATAAAGACCGGGCGAGATGCATCCAAATCGGCATGCTTTCCGACCGAAATCGAACGCTGCTCACCATTGCACCCTTACTTGGCGGATGCTTGCGTCGTTGCGGACGTTCAGCGCGCGTTGACCAGCTGGACCACGCCCTTGCAGACGGTGGCGAATTCCTTGATCAGGTCGGTGATCTGCCTGGCGGTGTAGTCCGCCGGCACCTTCACCGGCAGCCCCGCCCCGCTCTGATTCGCCCAGGGGTCGAGCTTCTTGCGGTAGAAATCCGGCTCGGCCCGCAGCCCGTTGATTTGGCGGGCGATGACCAGTTGCATGGTGATGTCGCGCGCCAGCGTCGGGAACAGGTCGTTGTAGGTGTCCGGGGTCGGCTTCGCACGCACCTTGGCAACGCCCGCCGCGGCGCGGGCGAGCGCGCCGTTGATGTTCTTCTCCCAGTTTCGGAGCATCTTCTCCGTCGTCGAAAGGTCCTTCGCGGCCTTGTCGAACTTCATGGCGTACATGCCGACGGACGCGTCGATGGTCGCTTCCAGCGACGAGAGTTCCTTCGCCAGGAACTTCAGGGCGCGCTCGTACGCGGACTTCGCGTCCTTCTCCTCGCGCTTCGCGAACTCCGCGGCCACCGCCTTCTCCAGCACCGCCTGGTAGGACTTGCTGGCCTTGGCGAACTCCTTCGAAGCCGCGGCATAGACCCTCGCAGCCTCCTGTCCGGCCTTGGCGTCGGTGTCGCTGGTCGTGTCGCACAGCCGATAAGCGGCTTCGCAGGACTTCAGCGCCTTGGACAGGCCGGTGTGGCTGCCGAAGGCGTTGAATATGCCCTTGCTCTCCCGCGGCTTGTGCTTGCCGGTGATCGCCTCGAACTCTTTCTTGACCTTGTCCCAACGCTGGTCGAAGGGAATGTGGGCCATGATTTCCGTCCTTACCCGTCCGCAGCGCCGTCAGGAAACGGTCGGCTGCAAACGATCTTCCATGGAGCGGATCGCCGCCCAGTCACGTTCGAACACCGCCCGGTCTCGGTGCGCCAGATAGACCTTGGCCAGAATCTGCGTGAGGTCGAGCGTCGGTGCCACCTCGTCCCCCACGCGCGGCACGAAGGCGTAGCCCCGCACACTCTCCAGCCCGTCGAGCGCGCCGGCATCGGCCAGGGCCTCCACCCGGCCGGACACGAGGACCGGCAGATAGAGCACCATCGCGTCCGCCTGGAACTGGTAATGTCCGCCCAGCAGAGGCCCGACCGCCTCCGCCCCGTCGAAGGCGTCCACCAGCAGGTCCACCTGATCGTGCCCGGTGCCCGCCGCGATGCCGGTGGTGGAACCCGCCGGCCCCATGGCGCGCGCCGCGATCTCCACCAGCGCGGGGCCGCGGCTGGTCATGCGCACCTCGGCATGGCCGGCGCCGTCGGTGATCTCCAGCGCGTCGAGCACGCGCAGGATGTAGGCCATCAGCGCCTGCGCGGTGGAGTCCTCCGGCGGCAGCAGCCGGTAATAGTCGTAGACGAAGGGCGATCCGTTCAGCGTCCGCTTGGCGGAGCGCAGCACGTCGCAGATGTAATGCCGGCCGCCCCGGCTGATCGTGTTGACGACGTATTCCTCGCCGTCGAGATAGGTCTGCACCAGCAGCCGGTCGTTCGCCGTGCCGCAGAAGTCGCGGCTTCCCAGGATGCTGTCCGCCGCCGCGCGCAGCTCCGCCGGGCGGTTGCAGAAATAGACGTGGTCTGTTGAGGCGCTGGCCAGCGGCTTCGCCACCACGGGCCAGCCGGCCTGCGTCGCCCACTCCACCGCCTCGGCGGCGCTGCCGGCCATGGTCTGGCGTGCGGTCAGCAGGCCGGCGGCGGCCAGCCGCTCGATCATCATGAACTTGTTGCGGCGGGCGGCGGTCAGCTTCGGGCTGTTGCCGGGCGTGCCCAGCGCGTCGCTCAGCGCGTCGGTCAGTTCCACGGCGGATTCGTTGCCGGGCAGCACGAAGGCCGGCGCCGCCGGGCGCAGCCGCTCCACCAGCGCGCCCAGGTCGCCGTCGAAGGCGATATGCTCCGCAA
The DNA here is from genome assembly GCA_023413605.1 of Pseudomonadota bacterium. GTDB lineage: Bacteria > Pseudomonadota > Alphaproteobacteria > Azospirillales > Azospirillaceae > Azospirillum. The sequence continues at coordinate 1,390 of JAEZPL010000829.1, read as the reverse complement.
AGTCCTCCGGACGATGACTGCGCAGCAGCGACGGCGCGAGGTCGGGGCGGCTCTGCACCGCGACCACCCGGTAACCCCGCGCACGCAGGCGCGGCGCCAGCAGCACGCCGGTGGAATAGGGATCGACGATGACGGCCGTCTTGATGGTGGAGGACGTCACGGCACGGCCTCCATGGACGGCTCCGGCACGACGTCTGCCGCCGCGGGCGCCGGCCGTGCGTAGGTGACCAGGGGAGCGGGTCCGGAGAGGTCCACCGCCATGCCCATCCAGCCGGCCTCCAGCACGGCGCGCTGTTCCTCCACCTCGGGAATGGCGAAGACGCGCTCGCTGCCCGGCGCCCAGCGGTTCGGAGCGGCCCCCAGATCGCGGTGGAGCAGGTAACGCAGCCGCCCGCTGTGCATGGTCAGCACGCGCCGCACCACGAAGCCGCCGGCCAGCAGGTTCGACAGGCTGAGCGGGTTGGACAGCGCCACGCGGGAGAACAGGTGCGGACGCCCGGCCCCCAGCGCGTAGAGCGTGCGCATCGTCACCAGCAGCCGCTGCAACCCGTTGCCGCGGAAATCCGGATGGACCATGCAGCTCGCCATGTGGGCGGTCGCGGTCAGCGCCGGGCGCGGCTGCGGCAGGTCCTCCACGAAGGCCGGCATGCCCGGCTGCGGCAGGCCGACGATGGCGCAGGCGATCAGCCGGCCTTCCGCCTCCAGCCCCAGCGTCACGCCGCGCTCGCCCAGATGGAGGCCGGCGAAGTCCGGCGTCTCGGGGAAATAGGCGTCGATGTCCGGAAGCTGGCCGAAGATGTAGCTGCGAAACTCCTCCAGTGCGCCCAGGTCGTCGGGGCCGAGAAAGCGCACGCGGTAGGGAATGGCGACATCTTCTCCGCGCCGCACGCGGAGGAGGCCCGAATGGACCGTCTGGTCCGTTGATAAAGGAACCGTCATGTCAGGCGTCCTGCACGATTTCGGCGATGTTCAGCAGGCGCATCGGCGGGTAGAGATCCAGCCGCTTGGCCGCCCCGATGCGCAGCAGCAGGGAGAAGCGGTTCAACGTCTCCACCGGGATGCTGTCGGCGGGCTTGGCGCCGGTCAGGATCTCCACCGCCTTCAGACCGGCGAAGCGGCCGACGTTCACCGCCGGGCTGACCAGCCCCATCAGCAGGTTCGCCCTGCGGATCGGCAGTTCGGTGGAACAGAAGGTGGCAAGGTTGTGGGCCAGCGCCTGTTCGGCGACGACCGCGTTGTTGTTCGACGCGACCAGCGTGTCCGGCCCGATGTAGATCAGCTCCGCCCCGGCACGCGCGGCGTCGGCGATCAGGTCCGGGATGGCCGCGGCGTTCGGCGCGCCGGCAGCGTCGCGCGGCAGGGCGGCGTCGTGCACCTCGACACCCTGGCG
>JAEZPL010000143.1 GCA_023413605.1 Pseudomonadota bacterium | reverse complement strand
CTGCCACTGTTGAAAGTACCCCGTATCAGTGTAACACTATGACGGCTACGGCTAGGCAGAGAGGTCTTTTGGCGACAATTCGATAGATAAACATGCCCGGAAGTTATGTAACTTCGGCGCTCGCTCTAAATCCGTAGATTGTGCACCATACTGTGGTTATATGCTTAGGAGAACCGCCAATGGATGAAGTAAGATTTAACAGTTTAAATGAATTGCTTTCAGGATTAAATCTACAAAGTGCAGATCATGGATTTGACGATTTCATTAGAGAGTCAAAAAAATCGACATATATATTCCTGATGCTTCATTTGTTTTATCTGAAACCCTACACAGATCTGTCAGGGCTGGCCATAAAGTTTCGAGCTCGGACAAGTTTGTTTTTACCGGGACCTCATCTCTAGGCGGCGGCCCCATTCCGTGCTCTCACGCAAGCTGCAGACTTGAAAAAATTAAAGATCTTAGCATTTTCTGTGCCTTATATGCCGATCGTGTATATCTTCCTGATCCATTTGAATATTTCTGGGCAAGGGAAGGCAATGAGGTTAATGATTACGTAAAAGGAGAATTCGCCACTAGATTACTGATTTTAAAAAATATGCTTCCTCTTATAAAGCATGGCTTAGTGGAGTATATTCCTGACAAACAAATGTCGGTTTGCACTGATTGCTTGCAGAAAATCGAAGCTGAAAATCACCAGTTCACAACACCTCTGATAACCGAAGCTATCGAAGCCCTTAAAGAAAAATACACCTCTGAGGTAAATTTTGTGTCGACCTTTGACTTCAGCGGGCCATTGGTAGTTGCGTCCGGCCCCGAGAACCTAATCGAGCACAGCCGCCTTAACATAAGAGTGAGAAAAATTCCAAAGAACTTACGGAAAAAATTCCGAAAGGGACAAGAGTTTTTCTTGAGAAAAGAAGAGGTAGAGGAACTTGGTATCGCCAACATATTTGTCTATAACATAATAGATGACCTTGCGAGGCAAAATAGATTTGGGTCAAATCTAAAGACAAATTATCTAACTCAGAGAAAGGTAGATTTTTCTGTAGCAAAACGGATATATGAACGAAAAAATGGATCTAACCTGATGTTCTCAGACCATTTTTCTCACCATATCCCAGTAGCGATTAACGCCAACCTCGAAGCACTTGTTCAATTTCGACGGAATGAAGATAATAGCTTTCAAATTTATAGGGACGCGCTCTTCAAAGCAATGAACGATTCAAAAGCCGAGGATGAACTAAAGATGTCGCAGGCTTTCAGCGACATTGTCGCCCCAGAGATAAATAAGATAAAAAGGCTAGTCGAAACCAATAAAAAACATTTAAGAAAGGGAATGGCCGACGACATAATTATTGCTGGAGGATTTTTAGGTCTTAGTATTTATACAGGAATGACATCAACTAGCATTGGCGCCATGATGACCGCCCTCGGAGGAATCCATTTTCCGAGAAATCTCTACACGAAGGTAGCCGATTCTATCAGAGACCCCAAGAATGTTTCCGAAAGTAGTTTTTATTTTCTATGGGATTTGGAAAAAAGGCTATCGTAAATTTGGAGCAAATGCACTCAATAGACGTTATGAATAAATTAGGCTTTGCTGCAGCCACCTTTGATGTTGTCTTGATGTTGGCGACCAGGATTGTCCGCATGGGACGAAAGGTTACTCCTCGCGGGCCGGCTTTGACCAGAAGGGTTTCGCACCGGCGAAGCCGTCCCACAGGCTGACCAGCGTCGGTTCGGCCTCGGTCACGCCGCGGGCGTGCCAGCCGATGACGATGCCGGCGGCGCGCGGCTCGCCGGGGGCGGGACGGCTGCCGTCGTCGTGCAGTTCGTGCAGCAGGCGGGTCGCCGTCGCCACGTCGTTCAGATGGCCCAGCGCGTCCTGGAAGGCGGCCAGCTGCTGGATGTAGCGGCGCGCCGGCTTGTCGTCGTAAAGGCTGCGGAAGAATTCCGCCGCGTAGCGCAGCTTCTTCAGCGCGATGCGCAGCTCGTGCCGGTCGGCGACCGACAGGTCGGCGAAGCCCTGGCCGGCGCGGCGGGCCTTTTTGGCGCGGCGCGTCAACAGGTGGTCGGCCAGGTTTTCCACCGGTTCGAACAGACGGGCGGAATGCTCGCTGATGGGCTGGGCGCGCCACCCCCGCGACTCGACCCAGGCGCCGACCTTCAGCAGGAAGGTGGTGTAGCGGTCCGACAGGATCGCCTCGCGCGCCGTCTCGTAGGCGCGGTCGCGCTTGGCCGATGCGGCGGCGGCCAGAGAGCCGATGTCGTCCAGCAGGGGCTTGCCGTGGCCGTCGGCGCGGCGGAAGGACTCGCGCACGGGAGCCAGCAGTTCGGTCAGGAAGACGTCCCAGTCGCGCGCCGGGCCGAGGTTGCCGGCCAGCCACTTCAGCTCCCCCGCCAGCCAGTCGTACTGGTCGGCCGGGACGAAGTTGCGGAACAGGGCGATGGCCGAGCGCAGGCGGCGCAGCGCCACGCGCATCTGGTGGATGCCCTCCGGATCCTCGCCCTTCACCGAGACGGCCTCGTTGGCGGCGAGGTGGTTGACGCAGGTCCGGACGATGCGGGCCAGCGCCTGCTCCACCGTCGTGTCGGTGTCGAAGTCCAGCTTGCCGGCCTTCACCACCTCCGCCACCTGCCCGTCGGCCAGCGCGTAGCCGCGCGACGCCTTGGTGTGCGGGTCGAGCCGCAGGGGCGCCGTCTGCGCCAGTTCCAGCGCCAGATCGTAGAGTGCTCCGGCGGAGCCCTGCTTCAGCTCCAGTTCCACCTCCGACACGGGAACGGAGCCGCCTTCGGGCGTGCGGATGTCGCCGCTGTCGAAGGCGACCTCGATGGTGCTGGCCTCGTCGCCCGTGCCGACGATCACGATTCGGGTGGTGCGCTGGATCATCGTGGTGAAGAGGGGGATCAGCTCGCCCTCCCCCACGGACCCCAGAAGCTCCAGCGCCGCCGGGTCGGTGACGCGCGACAGGTCGGGAGCGGGGCCGTCGACGGGGCATTCCCATTCCGCGCGGCCAAGCGCGTCGCGGTCGGGAGCGCCCTTCACCGTCTGGACGTGGCGATCGCCGATCCTGCGCACCCGCAAAGCCACCAGATTGCCGGCAAGGCGCCGGTCGGCGGTGTCGAAATAGGTGCTTTCCAGGCTCTTGGTGGCGGCCTTGCCTTTGGCACGGGACGCGATGGCCGGGGACGACCGCAGCTTCGCCATGTCGTCCGGGCGGACGGCCAGCTTCAGCTCGGTTTCCCGGTTGGACTCCGCTTCGACCACTCTTTCGTGCCCCGTCGTTTCCGGTGGGATCCCGTGTTGCACAGGGTCCGGCCCCGGTCAAGTTACAGAACGGTTACAATGCTCACGACTGCGGCATGGCGACGCAGAAACGCCGCCAGGAACGATGGTGCGGAGGGCGGCGCGCACGGGTCAGGCCGGCTTTTCCAGCACCAACAGCTTGGACATGTAGGCCAGCGTGGTGTCCCGGTGGCGCAGGCCGGCGGCGGCGAACAGCGCCGCGAGGTCGTCGCGGGCGTAATGGGCGTAGAATGGCTCGTGGAAGGCTTGCGGGAAGATGTCCAGCAGCCCGTCCATGCCGGGATTGTCGCCGTACTGGATGCTGTCCATGAAGACCAGGATGCCGCCGGGCTTCAGCACGCGGGCCATCTCCGCCGCGGCCTTTGCGCGGATCTTGGGCGGCAGCTCGTGGAACAGGTAGATGCAGGTGACGATGTCCTGCGAGCCGGTGGCCAACGGGATCGCCTCCGCCGCGCCCTGCACCAGCGCCGTGCTGCGCGCCCAGGGGGCGAGGTTGCGCCGCGCCTCCCGCAGATAGGCGGGCGAGAGATCCAGCGCGGTGACCGGCAGGCGCGGGTGGTTGTCCTTCACGAAGGTCAGGAACCGCCCGGTGCCGGCCGCCACGTCCAACAGGCGGCAGTCGGCCAACCGGCGGTCTCGCAAGTGCTGGAAGATCGGCACCAGGGCCTGCCGGCGCATGGCGTCGGCCCCGCCGCCGAACAGCACTTCCACCTGATGGTCGTAGAGGCGCGCGCTCTCCTCCGTCAGGTAGCCGCCGGTCTGGTAATGGAAATTCTGGCGGTAGTAGGCCGGCAGGCTTTCGGAGCCCGGCGGCGGTTTGGCGCGCACCTCCGTCGCCACATGGTCGCGGCGGCGGCGCGAGACCTCCGGCACGTCGCGGAAAAAGGCCGCGGCGTCGGCCAGCACGCGGCGCGGGTCGGGCAGCAGGTCGTGCGGCAGCCGGTAATAGCCCGCCTCGATGTTGGCGAGGTCGCGGACCAGCAGGGCGCGCAGCGCCTCCAGCACGGCGCGGGTGTCGGGAACGGGTTTGTCGGTCGGGTGCTTCGCGCGGGTCCGGCCGGCGATGCGGGCGTTCAGCCGCGCGGCCAGCATGTACTGCCCGAAGAACCACGCCACGCGGGCCGACTGGCTGGCCGCGTAGGCGAGCCGTGGCGCGAGCCGGGGGGCCGGACCTGGGGGCGGCCGGGACGAGTGGCGTGCTGGAATCGGTGATGATGTCGTCATGCAAAGGAAATGGGATCGCTGTCCTCTCCCGCCCAGCACTCACCCCTTTTCGCCGCATGGGGCTGGCCACGCGGGGCGTTGCAAAGCCGGCGGCGCTGTGCTGGATTGCCCCGCAAAATGTCAATGCCCGATACACCAAACACGACATCAAACACGACATCAAACACTGGGGAAACAGCGGCCATGACCGAGTTCAACACCATCGACGACCTCGACGTGAACGGTAAGACGGTGCTGGTGCGCGCCGACCTGAACGTTCCGATGCAGGATGGCAAGGTTTCGGACACGACCCGCATCGACCGTCTGGCGCCGACCCTGACCGAGCTGGCGAAGAAGGGCGCCAAGGTTGTCGTGCTGTCGCACTTCGGCCGGCCGAAGAACGGCCCGGATGCCAAGAACTCGCTGCGCAACGTGCTGGACGCGCTGAGCGCCGCCGTCGGTCAGACCGTCGCCTTTGGTGAGGACTGCGTGGGCGACAAGGCCAAGGCCGCCATCGCCGGCGCCCAGCCGGGCGGCATCGTGCTGCTGGAGAACACCCGCTTCCACGCCGAGGAAGAGAAGAACGACCCCGCCTTCGCCAAGCAGATCGCCGAGCTGGGCGACCTGTATGTGAACGACGCCTTCTCCGCCGCGCACCGCGCCCACGCCTCGACCGAGGGTGTCGCCCACCACCTGCCGGCCGCCGCCGGCCGCCTGATGCAGGCCGAGCTGGAGGCCCTGACCAAGGCCCTGGAGAAGCCGGAGCGCCCGGTCGCCGCCGTGGTCGGTGGCGCGAAGATCTCCACCAAGCTGGACCTGCTGGGCAACCTCGTCCGCAAGGTCGACATGCTGGCGCTGGGCGGCGGCATGGCCAACACCTTCCTTTACGCCCAGGGCGTGGATGTGGGCGCCTCGCTCTGTGAGAAGGACATGGCCGATCAGGCCCGCGCCATCATGGAGACGGCCAAGGCGTCGAACTGCGAGCTGCTGCTGCCGAAGGACTTCATCGTCGCCAAGGAGTTCAAGGCCGGTGCGGCCCACCGCGCCGTGCCCGCCAACGGCATCGGCGCCGACGAGATGGCGCTGGACGTCGGCCCCGAGACGGTCGAGTTCCTGGGCCTGAAGCTGCAGGGCGCCAAGACCGTCGTGTGGAACGGCCCGCTGGGCGCCTTTGAAATCCAGCCGTTCGACGCGGGCACCAACGCCGTCGCCGGCCTCGTCGCCGAGCGCACCGCCGAGGGCGGCCTGCTGTCGGTCGCGGGTGGCGGCGACACCGTCGCGGCCCTGGCCCACGCCGGCGTCGAGGAGAAGTTCACCTACATCTCCGCCGCCGGCGGCGCCTTCCTGGAATGGCTGGAAGGCAAGGATCTGCCGGGTGTGGCGGCGCTGAAGAAGAAGTAAGCGGCTACCCAAGCTTGAAAGCCCATTCCTTCAGGGGAATGGGCTTTCCGTTACTTTTTGATGGCGCAAAGATTAATACATTATTTGATATAACTTTAAAAACAAGATAGGCTCTAGAGCAAAAAAGATGAAAAGCTATATCAATGACGACATATTTGTTTTTTCTCCGCCGAAACAAAATTTAAAAGCGTGGGAGCCTTTTTGGGATTGCGTCTCCATTTTGTTTGAGTTTCAGAACTCAGATGCAGATGAAGAATGCACTGAATGGCGTCTATACTGGGTAGCAGGCATAGCTTTGTTAAGGACAATCGGGCATGTTCTTAACAAAGTTGATAGCACAACGTCGATCACCCATAAACGTGCCGTTGATCAAGCCTGGGCGGACTGGAAATCAAATCCCTCAGACAACGGCATATTCTGGGATTTCATCGAGAAAGAGCGGAATAACCTTCTTAAGACTTATGAATTCGGCGCAAAACTTTCCAAAGACGAAAAAGGATATTTCGTTGAATATTCTGATGGATCTGATGCGTTCCAGCTATTTCGAGAAGCCGTATATTGGTGGAGACATCAGCTCATGACAATCGAAGACCAATTGATATAGAACCCCCATCTTTTTTGATCGGCAACGTTTCCGCCATCTAATTTTACATTCTATTTGCGTTTTGGGTTGGGTCGCGCGAACGGCTGACCCAACCCCACACAGAATCCTTACTCCGCGGCAGCCACGGCCACTTTTCCCTCCACCTCGTCCGGGCGGTGGGGGAAGGCCAGGGCCGAGAGAAAGATGGCGGCGCCGCCCGCGGCCAGGACCAGGAACACCGTCTCGAAGCCGCCGGTGCGGTCGTGCAGGCCGGCCACCAGCGGCACCGCCGCAGCGCTCGCCGCGAAGGAGACGAGGTAGCGGATGGCGTAGGCCCGCGCGCGCCACGCCTGATCGGTGTATTTCGCGACCATGGTGTCGTTGATGGTCACCTGCCCGAAGATCGCGAACATCGCCACCACCGCCACCACGACCAGCGCGCCGTTCTCCGCAGTGGCGGCCAGGAACAGGCAGGGGGCCTGCAACAGCGACAGCGGGATGAAGATGCGGCGCAGCGTGTGCCGGTCCACCAGACGGCCGACAATCCACTGCGACGTGGCGCCGATCACGTAAACCACGCACAGCAGCGCCCCGATGCCCAACGGCGTGGCGGCCAGCGCGCCCACCCGCTCGTCGAACAGCTTCGGCATGGCGATCACCACTGCGTTGAAGACGAGGCTGCCGAACACCGTCGTCACGGCCAGCACCGCGAAGGCCCGCAGCACCACGGCGCGCGGCAGAGCCGCCATGGTCTTCGCACCGGCCTTCTTCGCCATCGGTACGTCCGGTACCATCGCCAGCATGGCAACACCCATCGCCATGCAGAGCAGGCCCGGCGCGATGAAGGCGGCGCGCCAGCCGAACCACTGCGTCAGCCCGCCGGTCGCCAGCGCCGCGACGGCGATGCCCAGGTTGCCCCAGACCCCGTTGATGCCGATCTCGCGGCCCAGCCTTTCGGCGTGGGCGGTCAGCAGGGCGGTGCCCACGGGGTGGTAGATGGCGCCGAACAGGCCGATGCCCGTCATGCCGACCGCCAGCTCGACGGGCGTGGAGGCGAAGCCCGTGGCGACGGAGGCGGCCCCCATGCCCAGGAAGAACACCACCATCATGTTCCGCCGGCTCCACAGGTCGCCCAGCCATCCCGCAGGGATCGAGCCCGCGCCGAAGGCGATGAAGCCGCCGAGCGACAGCGGAAGAAGCTCCCCGTACGACAGCCCGAAACCTTCGCCCATGCCGAGCACCGCGGTCGGGAAGACCAGCATCAGCAGGTGGTCCATGAAATGGCCCGCGTTGATGAACGCGATCACGCGTCGCGAGGGAGCTGCCATGATGGGGTCCCTCTTCTCCGGATTGTTGAAAGGATGGACAGGATAGGCGCGTCTGCTACGCTGTGTCCGGCCAACCTTCGTCGCGAAACGGACAACCTGCGTGCGCGCGCCCAGCCTCAGCCCCACCGACCTGGAAACCCTGCCCCACCCCATCCTCGCCATGGCGAAGGAATACGCGCATGGCGCCATCGTGGCCCCGCACCGGCACAGCCGCGCGCAGCTGCTGTTCGCGACGCGCGGCACCATGCGGGTGACGACCGCCGACGGCGCCTGGATCGTCCCGCCGCTGCGCGCCGTGTGGATCCCGCCGGGGACGGAACACGCGCTGGCCATGACCGGGGCCGTGTCCATGCGCACGCTGTTCCTGCGCGCCGACATCGCCCCCTTCCTGCCGCGGAACGCCTGCCGGGTGGTGGAGGTGTCGGCCCTGCTGCGCGCCCTGATCCTGGCCGCGGTGGCGGAGGAGCCCGCCGCGGCATGCGATGCAGCCTGTAAGGCCGATGATCCCCCCACCCGCCGCGCCGAGCTGATCGGAGCCCTGATCCTGAGCGAGCTGGAGCGCGCGGCGGAGGTGCCGCTGCGCCTGCCCCTGCCCCGCGACCCGCGGCTGCTGGCGCTGTGCCGCTCCCTGCTGGACGACCCGGCGCGCGGCGACACGCTGGACCGTTGGGCGGAGGGCGCCGGGGCCAGCGCCCGCACGCTGGCCCGGCTGTTCCTGCGCGACACCGGCCTGACCTTCGGCGCGTGGCGGCAGCAGGCCCGGCTGGCGGAGGCGGTGGCCCAACTGGCGCTCGGCAAGCCCATCGCCGAGGTGGCGCGCGCCGCCGGCTATGACAGCGCCAGCGCCTTCACCGCCATGTTCCGCCGCACCCTGGGCACGACCCCAAGCCTCTATCTGGGCGACATCCCTGCGACGGCGGACGGTGATTTCACTGTGGAAACGATTTCACCTTGCATATGACCGCGCCATCGTCGATATAGGGCGCGGGAGGCTGGCGGCGGACGGGTCCCTCGCCAACCCGGTCAGGTCCGGAAGGAAGCAGCCGCAACGAGTTACGGCTCGGGTCGTTCGTCCAGCCTCCCACCCTCTTCCCCCATCTTATCGTGGTAGCGAATTGAAACGGCGACAGCTTCGCGCCGTGACGCTATTCTGCGCTCCGTCGTAAAGCCGATTTCCGGGCCAGCCGCGTGACCGATACCACAGTTGCCGAAAACGCCGTTTCCGAAACGGGCGCCAACGCTCCCGACGCAGGGGCCTCCAACGGGGGCGCCTACCGGGTTCTGGCGCGCAAGTACCGTCCCAAGACCTTTGCCGAGCTGATCGGGCAGGATGCGCTGGTCCGCACGCTGACCAACGCCATCAATTCCGGCCGGATCGCCCAGGCCTTCATGCTGACCGGCGTGCGCGGCGTGGGCAAGACCACCACCGCCCGCATCATCGCGCGCGCGCTGAACTGCACCGGGCCGGACGGCACCGGCGGGCCGACGGTCACCCCCTGCGGCGTGTGCGACAACTGCCGCGCCATCGCGGAGGACCGGCACGTCGACGTGATGGAGATGGACGCCGCCAGCCACACCGGCGTGGACGACATCCGCGAGATCATCGACGGCGTGCGCTACGCCCCCGTCTCGGCGCGCTACAAGCTGTACATCATCGACGAGGTCCACATGCTCTCCAAGAGCGCGTTCAACGCGCTTTTGAAGACGCTGGAGGAACCGCCGGCCCATGTGAAGTTCGTCTTCGCCACCACCGAAATCCGCAAGGTGCCGGTGACGGTGCTGTCCCGTTGCCAGCGGTTCGACCTGCGGCGCGTCGACGCCCAGGTGCTGAAGGAGCATTTCACCCGCGTGACCGGGCTGGAAGGCGCCAGCATCGAGCCGGACGCGGCAAGCCTGATCGCCCGCGCCGCCGACGGGTCGGTGCGCGACGGCCTGTCCCTGCTGGACCAGGCCATTGCGCTGGCCGCCGGCACGGTGACCGCGCAGCAGGTGCGCGACATGCTGGGCCTCGCCGACCGGTCGAAGGTGATCGACCTGTTCGAGGCCGCCATTTCCGCCCGCCCCGCGGAGGCCATGGACATCCTGGCCGACCTGCATCGCGTCGGCGCCGACCCGGTGGTGATCCTTCAGGACCTGCTGGACCTCGTGCACAACCTGACGCGCCTGAAGGTCGTGCCGGACACGGCCAACGACCCGTCCCTGCCGGAGGCGGAGCGGACGCGCGGAGCCACACTGTCGGGCAAGCTGGGCATGCCCGCGCTGACGCGCGCGTGGCAGCTGCTGCTGAAGGGGCTGGGCGAGGTGCAGGCCGCACCCGTGCCGCAGCAGGCGCTGGAGATGGTCATCGTGCGGCTGTCCTACGCCGCCGACCTGCCGACTCCGGGCGAACTGATCCGGCAGTTCCAGAACGCGAACAATGGCCAGGGGGGCAATGGCGGGACCGGTGGACCGGCCCCGCGCGGCCCCGGCGGCGGGCCGGTGGCGGTCGCCGGCAACGGCGTGCGCGCGGTCGCCCGCCCGATGGAGGCGCCCCAAACATCCCAGCAGGCAGCCCCGCAGCCCGCGCAGGCCGTCGCGTCGGCCGTGCCGGAGGAGGAGCGCGTGCCGATGCCGCGCGACTTCCGCACGCTGGTGCAGATTTTCGCCGAAAAGCGCGAAGGCGCCCTGTACGGCCACCTGACCGGCAGCGCCCATCTGGTGCGCATGGAGCCGGGGCGGCTGGAACTGCGCCTGGGAACTCTTGCACCGGCCACCCTGCCGAATCGCGTCGGCCAGCTGTTGACGGAATGGACCGGGCATCGCTGGGTGGTCATCGTGTCGGACGCGCAGGGCGAACCGACGCTGATTCAGCAGGAGCAGGCCGCCCACCAGCGCGCGCTGGCGGAGGCCGAAGCGAACCCGGTCGTGCGCGCCGTGCTGGACGCGTTCCCCGGCGCCAAGATCACCGACGTCCGCGACCTTGCGGCCGCCGCAGAAGCCGAGCCCACGGTTGCGGATGACGGCGAGAGCCCCGACCTTATGGTCGTACAGCAGGAAGACGGGGTTTATTACCCGCTCGACGATGAAGGAGATTTCTGACCCATGAAAAACCTCGGCCAGATGATGAAGCAGGCCCAGCAGATGCAGGCCAAGATGCAGGAGATGCAGTCCCGCCTGGGCGAGGTCGAAATGACGGGCCAGTCGGGCGCCGGCATGGTCAACGTCACCGTGAACGGCAAGGGCGAGATGAAGAAGATCAAGCTCGACAAGACCATCGTGGACCCGGAGGACGTCGAGGTTCTGGAAGACCTGATCATCGCCGCCTTCAACGACGCCAAGGCCAAGGTCGAGCAGCACGTCGCCCAGGAAACCCAAAACCTGATGGGCGGGCTGAAGCTGCCGCCGGGCATGAAGCTGCCGTTCTGATCCGGCAGACACTGGACGGACACGGGTAAGCACGGAAAAACTGTCTGTGTTTATCTGTGTTCATCTGTGGGCAACATTTGCTTTCCCTGGTTGCACTTGCCCACAGATGAACACAGATAGATACTGGTGGAACTGACGGTTCCGTTCGGTTCCTCCGCGTCTCCAAACCACGCGGCGACTGCCGCAAGAAGACTTCATGATCGGACCTGAAATCGAGCGCCTGATCCAGCTGCTGTCCAAGCTGCCGGGGTTGGGGCCACGGTCGGCGCGACGGGCGGCGCTGCACCTGATGAAGCGCCGCGACACGCTGCTGGTGCCGCTGTCGGAATCCATGGCGCTCGCGGCGGAGGCGATCCGCAACTGCTCGGTCTGCGGCAACCTGGACAGCCGTGATCCCTGCTCCGTCTGCTCCGACCACGCGCGCGACCGCGGCGTGATCTGCGTGGTGGAGGATGCGGGCGACCTGTGGGCGCTGGAACGCACGCGCGCCTTCCACGGCACCTACCACGTGCTGGGCGGCACCCTGTCGGCCCTGCAAGGGGTAGGACCGGATGACCTGAACATCCCGGCGCTGGTGGAACGCGCCAAGGATCCGGCGGTGAAGGAAATCATCCTGGCGCTGAACGCCACGGTGGATGGCCAGACCACGGCCCATGTGGTGACCGACCGTCTGGCCGGCACGGGCGTTTCCATCTCCCGCCTCGCCCACGGCGTGCCGGTGGGTGGCGAGTTGGATTACCTGGACGACGGCACGCTGACCGCCGCCCTGAAGGCCCGCCGGCCGCTCTGATCCCCCTCTCTCGGGCGCCGCTCTCTCAGGTTAGGCCTCTTTAGGGTTTTTTCGATTCCGCAAGTCTGCCCATAATCGGGGCGGGCAACAAACGGATTTACCCCCAAACGGATTCACCCCATGCGCACGGCTGTCCTGACCTTCGACGGGTTCAACGAACTCGACTCCTTCATCGCGTCCGCCCTGCTGAACCGGGTGACGTTGCCGGGCTGGACGGCTGAGATCACCAGCCCCACGCCGGTCGTCACCTCCATGAACGGCGTGCGCGTGGAACGGCAGCAGCCGCTGTCCTTCGCGCGGGAGGCCGACTTCGTCCTGGTCGGCAGCGGCATGAAGACCCGCGACATCGCGCGAGACCGGGCGATCCTGGATGAGCTGAAGCTGGATCCGAGCCGGCAGTTGATCGGCGCGCAGTGCAGCGGCGCGCTGATCCTGAAGGCGCTGGGCCTGCTGGAGGACATGCCGGCCTGCACCGACACGATGACCAAGCCCTGGGCGGTCGAGGCCGGCATCACCGTGCTGGAGCGGCCCTTCCACGCCGTGGGCAACATCGCGACCGCGGGCGGCTGCCTGGCGTCCCATTACCTGGCCGGCTGGGCCATCGCCCGCGGCGCCGGCCGCGCGCAGGCCGAGTCGATCATCCACTACGTCGCCCCTGTGGGCGAGAAGGACGACTATCTGGCGCGGGCGATGGCGGCCATCGGACCGTATTTGTAAAAATTGATCTGTAAGAGCCGGCCGACAAACAAAAAGCCCCTCCTCCTTGCGGACGAGGGGCTTTTTCGTTGGGCGCCGTTGCCTGTGCGCCTCTACCCAGGCGCCGTTATTGGGGCAGCGGGGCCGGGTTGTCGGAGAGGGAACGGAGGTAGGCGATGATGTTCGCGCGATCCTGGTCCTTCTTGACGCCGGCGAAGGTCATCTTGGTGCCCGGCGCATAACCCTTCGGATCGTAAAGGAACTGGTTCAGTTCCTCATAGTTCCAGGGGGCCTGCTTGCCCTTGAGGGCGTCGGAATAGGCGAAGCCTTCCATATGGCCGTGCTTGGCGCCGACGATGCCGTAGAGATTCGGGCCGACCTTGGACGCCCCACCCTTGTCGAAGCTGTGGCAGGCGGCGCAGGCCTTGGCCGCGGTCTGGCCGGCCGCCGGATCGGCCTTGGCAAGCAGCGGAGCGATGTCTCCGGGGCCGGACGGCGCGCCACCGCCCTTGGTGTCGGCACCCTGGCCCTGCCCTTCCGGCACGGCGATCACGTAGGCGGACTTCTCAAGCGGCTTTGGGTGCACCAGCACTTCGGCCACGAAACCTGCCAACATGGCGATCAGACCCGCCAGCAGCACGGCGCCGAAGATCTTGTTCCACTCCATGCTCATAACGTCTCTACCCCCTATAAGCGTTGTAGCCCCGGGATTGCCCGCCCCGGTCCGAGGCGCTTCGAAACACGATAGCGTGACCGCGGCAGGTTGTCACCGCCGCATGCCTGCGCGCATGCCACAGGAATGTTGGCACCGCGACGCTTGACGAAAGGTGGGATCCATGGTTCACCCGCGCCACCCAGAGACGTGACACGGGCCATTTGTTCCATGAACGCCGCCAATCCGCCACCCAGCAACCCCATCGTGGTCATCCCGGCCCGCATGGCGTCCACGCGCCTGCCCGGAAAGCCGCTGGCCGACATCGCCGGCGCGCCCATGATCGTCCAGGTCTGGCGCCGCGCCGTGGAAGCGGAGATCGGCCCCGTGGTCGTCGCCTGCGCCGAGCCGGAGATCGCCAAGGCCGTGGAGGAGGCCGGCGGCAACGCCGTGTTGACCCGGCCGGACCATCCCTCGGGCTCCGACCGCATCTTCGAGGCGGTCAGCCTGCTCGACCCGGAGGGCAAGTTCGACGCGGTGGTCAACGTACAGGGCGACCTGCCGACCATCGAGCCCGCGGTGGTGCGCGCCGCCTTCGCCCCGCTGTCCGACCCGCAGGTGGACATCGCCACCCTGGTCGTGGAGATCACGCGGGAGGAGGAGCGCACCGACCCCAACGTGGTAAAGGCGATCGTGGAGCTGCCGCCCGGCGCCCGCCGTGGCCGCGCCCTGTATTTCAGCCGCGCCACGGCGCCCTGGGGCGACGGGCCGCTGTTCCACCACATCGGGCTTTACGCCTACCGCCGCGCCGCGCTGGAGCGCTACGTCCGCCTGCCGCCCTCGGCGCTGGAGCAGCGGGAGCGGCTGGAGCAGCTGCGCGCGCTGGCCTTCGGCATGCGCATCGACGCCGCCGTCGTTGACGCGGTTCCGCTGGGCGTCGATACTCCCGCCGACCTGGAGCGCGCCCGCGCGATCCTCGCCAAACGCACGTCCCTTTAAAAAGAA
Organism: Pseudomonadota bacterium; assembly: GCA_023413605.1. Taxonomy (GTDB): domain Bacteria; phylum Pseudomonadota; class Alphaproteobacteria; order Azospirillales; family Azospirillaceae; genus Azospirillum. The sequence goes on along the minus strand of JAEZPL010000143.1, from coordinate 2,250 downwards.
CGCCGCCCCATGCAGACCTCGAACGTGATCGCCTTCCAGGGCTTCCCCGGCGCCTATTCGGACCTGTCCTGCCGGACCGTCTTCCCGAACATGACGACCCTGCCCTGCGCCACGTTCGAGGACGCCTTCGCCGCCGTGCGCGAAGGGCGCGCGGCGCTGGCCATGATCCCGGTGGAGAATTCCGTCGCCGGCCGCGTGGCGGACAACCACCATCTGCTGCCCGAAGGCGGCCTGCACATCATCGGCGAGCATTTCCAGCGCGTGAACCACCAGCTGCTGGCCCCGAAGGGGGCGACGCTGGCCGGGCTGAAGACGGTGCGCAGCCACATCCAGGCGCTGTCCCAGTGCCGGAAGATGACGCGGGAGTTGGGGTTGCAGGCCATCAGCCACGCCGACACCGCCGGCGCCGCCGCGGAGATCGCCAAGCTGAACGATCCGCAGCACGCCGCCATCGCCTCCTCGCTCGCCGCGGAGATCTATGGCCTCGACATCCTGAAAGGCAGCATCGAGGACGCGGAGCACAACACCACCCGCTTCCTGATCCTGGCCCGCGAGCCGAAGGTGCCGCCGGTGAATGCCGGGAATAATGCTGGGAACACTGGCGGCAAGACCATCACCACCTTCGTCTTCCGCGTCCGCAGCGTGCCGGCCGCGCTGTACAAGGCGCTGGGCGGCTTCGCCACCAACGGCATCAACATGACCAAGCTGGAAAGCTACATGGTCGGCGGGCATTTCACCCAGACGCAGTTCTACGCCGACGTCGAGGGCCACCCCGACGAGAAGCCCCTGCGGCTGGCGCTGGAGGAGCTGGATTTCTTCGCCCGCGAGGTGAAGATCCTGGGCGTCTACCCCGCCAACCCCTTCCGCTACCAGGAAAGCCAGCGGATCGGCGAGGACTGAGGGTCCGAAGGCCAAGGTTTAAGGGCGGAGGTTTATGGGCGGACAGCGCCGGGGTTGAGGCGGGCGCCTCAATCCTCCCCGGCGATCCACTCGTCGATCAGGCGGCGGGCGATGCTGTCGGGGCGGGCGAGGCGGAATTCGTCGCTGGGGGTGACGTCGCGCAGGAAATCGCGGTCGAACCAGCGGGCGGTTTCCAACTCGTCCTGGTCGGTCTGGATGTCCAGCGTCACGGCCCGCGCGCTGAAGCCCAGCATCAGCGACGACGGGAACGGCCAGGGCTGGGAGGAGTGGTAGCGGATGTCGGTGACCTCCAGCCCCACCTCCTCCATCACTTCGCGCTTCACCGTGTCCTCCAGGCTTTCGCCCGGCTCGACGAAGCCGGCCAGCACCGAATGGACACCCGGCGGAAAACGCGCGTTGCGGCCCAGCACCATCCGCCCGGCGCCGTCGTGCACCAGCATGATGACCGCCGGGTCGGTGCGCGGGAAATGGTGGGTGGCGCAGCCGGGGTTGGAGCAGACGCGCACGTGCCCGCCCTCCGCGCTCGCCGCCGGAGATCCGCAGACGCCGCAGAAGCGGTGCCGCGCGCTCCACCAGGTGATGCCGCGGGCGTAGGCGCACAGCCCGGCCTCCGTCACGTCCATCAGCGGACCGACGGTGCGCAGATCCTCGAACCGCCCAAGCCCGGCGAGCGCGGGGTGTTCCTCCGGCTTTTCCAGCGCGGTCAGGTCGATGGCGAAGAGGGGCGCGCCGCCCAGAAGGCCGAGGAACACGGGTTCAGTTCCCCAATCCGCACCGCAAGGCGTGAAAACGGCGCGGGACGCGTCGTCGGGACCGGCGACGAGGTTGCGCGATTTCCAGACCGGCAACAGCCGCGCCTCTTTCGAGGCCCAGGCTTCCGCCAGCCAGTCCTTGTTCTTGCGGCGCAGGGCCGCGCGGTCGAGCGGGATGCCCGCGTAGGTGTTCGGTCGGTCGCGCATGGAAAAGAGGCTGCCACAAGCCCGGACGGCGCGGAAGAGAGCGCGCGTGCGACCTTTCCGCATTCGAGGTTTGCGGCCGGCGCGCGCCCGATTAGGATGCGGCCCGTCTCCCCCCACCCCATCCCCCAACAAGCCGCCGGAGCGACGATGACCGAGACCTGCCCCACCCCCCTGGTGACGCTGGCGGAGCGTCTGGCCGATGCCTCCGGCCCGGTCATCCGGAGCTATTTCCGCACGCCCGTCGCGGTGGACGACAAGGCCGACGCCTCCCCCGTCACCATCGCCGACCGCGAGGCGGAGCGGGCCATCCGCGCCATCATCGAGGCCGAACGCCCCGACGACGGCATCTATGGCGAGGAGTTCGGGACGA
>JAEZPL010000138.1 GCA_023413605.1 Pseudomonadota bacterium | reverse complement strand
GCCTGCCCCAGTGGGTGCACGGCGACAGCTACAGCCTCGTCATCCTGTTCGGCTACCTGATCGAGTATGTCTACGCGCTGACCGGTGTCGCCGCCTACGATCTGTCCGTGGAGCCGGAAGGGCAGTGGGTCTATCTGGACATCAGCTGGCAGGGGCCGGCGGTGCCCAGCGGCATCGTGGACAGCTGGCTCGACCACCCGCTGCCGGACGCGCTGGGCGGCCTGACCGTGGGCGACGTGCTCCAGCACCACAAAAGCACGATGTGGAGCGAGCCGGTGAAGGGCTTCGAGGGCCGGTCGCGCCTGCGCGTGCCGCTGCCCCCGGCGCTGAAACCGCCGTCGGCGCACACCGCCGTGCGTGGCTCCTCGCGGCCGGAGTTCTTCGACTTCAACCTGCTGCACCAGCCGCTGGCGACCAGCGAACTGGGCCGCACGCCGCTCGACCAGCTGCACTACGTCGTGTTCGACACGGAGACCACGGGCCTGTCGCCCAGCAACGGCGACGAAATCATCCAGATCGCCGCCGTGCGCATCGTCGGCGGGCGCATCCTGACCGGGGAGACCTTCAACACGCTGGTCAACCCGAAGCGCACGATCCCGCCGGAATCCATCCCCTTCCACGGCATCACCGACGCCATGGTCGCGGACAAGCCGACCATCGACAAGGTGCTGCCGCAATTCCGCAGCTTCGTCTCCGGCGCGGTGATGATCGCGCACAACGCGGCCTTCGACCTGAAATTCCTGAAGATGAAGGAACGCGCGGCGGGGGTGCGGTTCGACAGCCCGGTGCTGGACACCATGCTGCTGTCCCGCATGCTGCTGGGCGAGGGCGGCGACCACACGCTGGACGGCATCGCCGAACGGCTGGGGATCGAGGTGGTGGACCGGCACACGGCGCTGGGCGACAGCCTCGTCACCGCGGCGGTCTTCCTGCGCATGGTGGAGCTGCTGAAGGAACGTGACGTGCGCACGCTCGACGACGCCATCCGCGGCGCCAACATCATCGTCGAGCTGGCGGCGCGGGAGCGGGCCTTTTGACCGGCGCGGCCGACACGCCGCCTCCCCCGCCGCCGCCCGCGCCCTCTCAACCTGCCAGGGCGGGCACCGACCGCCTGATCGCCCTGTTCCTGCTGGCGCTGGTCGCCTTCAACCCGCCGCTGCTGCGCGTCTTCGGCGCCGGCGACACGCTGTTCGGCCTGCCGCTGCTGTACGTGTACGCGCTGGGCGTCTGGGCGGCGGTGATCGCCCTGTTCGCCCTGCTGCTGGAACGCGGGGGGCGCGGATGAGCGCAACGCACTCCATCCCCTCTCCCAGCCCCGCTGGGAGAGGGAGGGACCCGCAAAGCGGGAGGGTGAGGGCAAGGTTTCGCGGGATGACCTTGCCCTCACCCTCCCATCCTGCGCACGGGTCCCTCCCTCTCCCGCCGGGGGCGGGAGAGGGGACGTCACGTGGGCCCTGACCCCTGCCCGGCCCAGCCATCGTCGCCGCGAGCTTCGCGTACCTGTTCCTCCTCTTCGCCATCGCCTGGTGGGCGGACCGGCGGGCGGATGCGCGGCGCAGCGTCATCGCGTCGCCGTACGTGTACGCGCTCTCGCTGGGAGTGTACTGCACGACCTGGACCTTCTACGGGTCGGTCGGGCGCGCGGCGTCGCAGGGAATCGGGTTCCTGCCGATCTATCTCGGCCCAACCCTGCTGCTTCTGCTGGGGCCGCTGGTGCTGCGCAAGATCCTGCGCATCGCGAAGGCGCAGCGCATCACCTCCATCGCCGACTTCCTCGCCTCCCGCTACGGCAAGAGCCAGGGTCTGGGCGGGCTGGTGGCGCTGACCGCGGTGATCGGGGTGACGCCCTACATCGCGCTTCAGCTGAAGGCCGTCGCGGTCAGCTTCGACGTGCTGTCGGGCACGGACCCGAGCGGTCTGACGGGCGGGCTGTCGCTGCCGGTGGTGTTCGACAACGCCCTGTACGTCGCCATCGTCATGGCGGCCTTCGCCATCGTGTTCGGCACCCGCCACATCGACGCCGCCGAGCATCACGAGGGCATGGTCGCCGCCATCGCCTTCGAATCGGTGGTCAAGCTCGTGGCGTTCCTGGCGCTGGGCGGCTTCGTGGTCTGGGTGCTTTACGACGGCGCCGCCGACCTGTTCGCCAACGCCCGCGCGCACCCGGAGATCGAGGAGCTGTTCACCTCCGCCCCGGCGATGAACGACGGGTCCTGGGCAACGACCATGCTGCTGTCCATGGCGGCGGTGCTTTGCCTGCCGCGCCAGTTCCAGGTGATGGTGATCGAGAATGTGGACGAACGGCACCTGACCCGCGCCCTGTGGCTGTTTCCGCTCTACCTGCTGCTGATCAACCTGTTCGTGATGCCGGTGGCGGTGGCGGGGCTGATGCGGTTTCCCGGTCAGGCGGTGGACCCGGACATGTTCGTGATGGCGCTGCCGCTGGCCGTGGGCGAGGGATGGCTGGCGCTGCTGGCCTTCATCGGCGGGCTGTCGGCGGCCACCGGCATGATCATCGTGGAGGCCATCGCGCTGTCCACCATGGTGTCGAACGACCTTGTCATGCCGCTGCTTCTCCGCTCCCGCAGCGCGCGGCTGGAGCGGCTGCACGACCTGTCGCCGCTGCTGCTGGCCATCCGGCGCATCGCCATCGTGGCGATCCTGATGCTGGGCTACGTCTATTTCCGCTTCGCAGGCTCCACCTATGCGCTCAGCGCCATCGGCCTGATCTCCTTCGCGGCGGTGGCGCAGTTCGCGCCGGCGCTGATCGGCGGCATCTACTGGACCGGGGCGACGCGGCGCGGCGCGCTGGCCGGGCTGACCGCCGGCATCCTGACCTGGGCCTACACGCTGCTGCTGCCCAGCTTCGCCCGGTCGGGCTGGCTGGCGTCGGACTTCATCGACCAGGGGCCGTGGGGGCTGGCGCTGCTGCGCCCCTACACCCTGTTCGGGCTGGACGGGCTGGACCCGCTGACGCATTCGCTGTTCTGGAGCATGCTGCTGAACATCGGCGCCTATGTCGTGGTGTCCCTGCTCGACCGCCCGAGCCTTGTGGAACGGGCGCAGGCCACCGCCTTCGTGGAGGTGTTCCAGCACAGCGGCCACAGCCTGTCCACCGGGCAGTGGCGCGGCCGCGCCACGGTGGGCGACCTGAAGCGCATCGTCGCGCGCTTCCTGGGGCCGCAGAGGGCGGACCGCGCCTTCGCCGGGCTGGAGCCGCAGCGCATGGCCGGGGCCGACCTCGTCCACCGGGCCGAGCGGCTTCTGGCCGGGGCCATCGGCGCCGCCTCCGCACGGGTGGCGCTGGCCTCGGCGGTCGAGGGCGGCGAGGTCACCCACCCCGAGCTGATGCGCATGCTGGACGAGACCAGCCACGTCATCGAATACAGCCGCCAGTTGGAGCACAAGACGGAGCAGCTGGAGCGCGCCTCCTCCGCGCTGCGGGCCGCCAACGAGCGGCTGAAGGAGCTGGATCGGCTGAAGGACGAGTTCCTGTCCACCATAACCCACGAACTGCGCACGCCGCTGACCTCCATCCGCGCACTGACCGAGATCCTGTTCGACAACCCCGACATCGAGTTGGAGCAGCGGCAGGAGTTCCTGGGCACCGTCATTTCGGAAAGCGAGCGGCTGACCCGCCTGATCAACCAGGTGCTCGACATGGCGAAGATCGAGGCCGGCGAGATCGACTGGCGGGTGGAACCCATGGATCTCGGCGCGGCGGTGGAGCAGGCCGCCGCCGCCACCAGCCAGCTGTTCGTCGATCGCGGCATCCGCCTGGACGTGGCGATCCCGCCCGACCTGCCGCCGGTGCGCGGCGACCACGACCGGCTGGTGCAGGTGGCGGTGAACCTGCTGTCCAACGCCGCGAAGTTCACCCCGGCCGGCGGCCGGGTGACGCTGGTGGTGGGAACCACAGCGGGATCCGACAGCGGCACCGCCCGCGTCTCCGTCACCGACACCGGCCCCGGCATCGCGCCGGAGCATCAGGCCATCGTCTTCGAACGCTTCCGGCAGGTCGGCGACACCATGACCGACAAGCCGCAGGGCACCGGCCTGGGTCTCGCCATCTGCAAGCGGATCGTCGAGCATCTGGGCGGCCGCATCTGGGTGGACAGCACGCCGGGGGCCGGGGCCGCCTTCTCCTTCACGGTGCCGCTGGCGGTCCAGCCCCCTCCCCCGCCCCGGGAGCGGGAGGCCCAGCAAGGTGCCGGATGAGGAATCCACGCCCTAAAATGATCGCACATTCCGGGAACGCAACGGCTGATTGACACAGGTCAGTCCAGTTGCCTTAACGAATCCTTATACGTGCTCTGGCAAGTTTTTTCCCAAATGCTGGGAAAGCGGGCCGCTGCCCGGCGCCGGTCGTGCACGGCCGGGCGGCAAGGAGGATGGGGTGACTCTGATCAAGTGGAGTGACGAAGGCGGGCCGGTCCGCCTGGGCCTGCCCAGCGACCTCGACCTCGCCATGGCGCAGCCGCTGCTGGACAGCCTGCGCGCCGGATTCGGCGCGTCGGACACGGTCGTCGCCGACGCCTCCGCCGTGGAGCGTGTCAGCACCGCCTGCATCCAGGCCCTGCTGGCCGCGTCGCGGCACGCCACCGAACAGAACCGCACATTCGCCGTCGCGCAGCCTTCCGAGGTCCTGACGGAGGCGTGCGAGGATCTGGGCCTCGCCCCGTGGCTGAAGCAATGGAGCCAAGTGTGAAGAAGAAGGTACTCACCGTCGACGATTCGCGGACCATGCGGGACATGGTCTCCTTCACGTTGAAGGGCGCGGGCTACGACGTGGTGGAGGCCGCGGACGGCCAGCAGGCGCTGACCGTCATCGGAGCCAACAAGGTGGACCTCGTCATCACCGACCTGAACATGCCGGTGATGGACGGGCTGACCCTGATCCGCCGCCTGCGCGCCACCCCGGCGCACCGCACGCTGCCGATCCTGATGCTGACCACCGAAGCCGACGAGACGAAGAAAGCCGAAGGGCGCTCCGCCGGGGCGACGGGCTGGATCGTGAAGCCCTTCAACCCCGACAAGCTGATCTCCGTCGTGCAGAAGGTGTGCGGCTGACGCCTTAGGGCAAGGCATGCGGCCGACGCCGCAGGGAACGCAGTAGCAGACGATGCGCGGCCGTCGCCGCATGGTGGTCGAGAGGGCACGCCCGTGGAAGACCTGAGCCGGTTCAAGCAAACCTACTTCGACGAGAGCGCCGAACTGCTCGCCGTGGCCGAGGCCGGCTTGCTGCGGCTAACGCCGGGCGAGATCGATTCCGACGAGGTCAACGCCATTTTCCGCGCCGTCCACTCCATCAAGGGCGGCGGCGGCGCCTTCGGCTTCACGGAACTGGTCGCCTTCGCGCACGAATTCGAAACGGTCATGGACGGGGTGCGCAACGGCGCCATCCCCGTCACGACCGCGCTGGTGGACACGCTGATCCGCGCCAACGACGTGCTGGGCCAGATGCTGGCCTACGCGCGCGAAGAGGCCGCCGCCCCGCCGGGCACCACCGACGACACCGTGGCCGCGCTGCGCCGCCATCTGGAAGGCGACGCCGCCCCCACCGCCCCGGCCTCCGCAGCGCCGCCCCCTGCCTCGCCTCCGGCCCCGGCGGCCTCCATCCCCGACGACGAGGACGACGAGGCCGGCATCTTCGGCGACGCCATGGCCGCCATCGAGGCTGCCCGCACGGCTGAAGGGATCGGCGATGGGATGGCCAATGGGACGGCAGCCCCGGTGCCCGCAGGCAAGGTCCGCTGGACCATCGTCTTCCGGCCCAAGGCCGACCTGCTGATGTCCGGCAACGAGCCCACCTTCATGCTGCGCGCGCTGCGCCGGCTGGGCGAGGCCACCATCGATTGCCACCTGGACAGCCTGCCGCCCCTCCAGAGCCTGGAGGCGGAGCTGCTGTTCCTGTCCTGGACGGTCACGCTGGTCGCCGACCCGGACGTCGACCTGGAAAAGATCAACGACGTCTTCGAGTTCGTCGCCGACGAATGCGACATCCGCATCACCGCCGAGGCGCCCACCCCCGCGGTGGTCGAGGCGGCGGCAGTGGTGGCGGCAACCTCCACCGACCCGGTGCTGGTCGGCGTGGCCCCGGTCCCGACCCCGACGGCCCCGGCAGCCAAGGCGCCCGAATCCACCAAGCCTCGCGGAAACAATGCCGGTGGCGGTGGCGCGGAGCACGCCGGCCTGACCAGCCACACCATCCGCGTGGACCTCGACAAGATCGACCGGCTGGTCAACATGGTCGGCGAGATGGTCATCACCCAGGCGATGATCGCGGAGCACGTGCGCGAGCTTCCCCCCGGCGAGTTCCAGGAACTTCTGGAAGGGCTGGAGCAGCTGGCCCAGCACACGCGCGAACTGCGCGAGAGCGTCATGTCCATCCGCGCACAGCCGGTGTCCAGCGTCTTCTCCCGCATGCCGCGTCTGGTGCGCGAATGCGCGGCGGCCACGGGCAAGGAGGTGCAGCTCGTCACCTCGGGCGAGACGACGGAGGTGGACAAGACGGTGGTGGAAAACCTCGTCGATCCGCTGACGCACATGATCCGCAACTCCATCGACCACGGGCTGGAAAGCCCGGAGGAGCGGGAGCGCATCGGCAAGCCGCGCGCAGGATCCGTGCATCTGTCGGCGCAGCACCGGTCGGGGCGCATCGTCATCGAGATCACCGACGACGGCCGCGGCATCAACCGGCCCAAGGTGCTGTCCAAGGCCATCGAGAAGGGCCTCGTCCAGCCGGGAGCCAGCCTGACGGACGAGGAGATCGACAACCTGATCTTCCTGCCGGGATTCTCCACCGCGGACCAGGTGTCGAACCTGTCCGGCCGAGGCGTCGGCATGGACGTGGTGCGGCGGAACATCACCTCGCTCGGCGGGCGCATCGGCGTTTACTCGACGCCGGGCGAGGGCTCGCGCTTCGTGCTGTCGCTGCCGCTGACGCTGGCCGTGCTGGACGGCATGGTGATCTCCGTCGGCGAGGAGCGCTTCGTCCTGCCGCTGACCAACATCGTGGAAAGCCTGCGCCCCAAGGCAGCGGACCTGCACGGGCTGGTCGGCCGGTGCGACGTGATGATGGCCCGCGGCGAATATGTGCGGCTGGTCTACCTGCACCAGCTGTTCGGCATTCCCAACGCCGTCACCGACCCGACCCGCGCGCTGGTCGTGCTGGTGGAGACCGAGGACGGTTCCCGCC